>NZ_JBXAFF010000099.1:0-530 GCF_058792815.1 Microbacterium sp. MPR-TSA4 | reverse complement strand
GGCAAGCAGTGGAACGCGGCCGTGGAGCCCGTCGACGAGCACCTGGCCCCGACTGGGCGGGTGATGGAGGTGCTCAGCGAGCACCAGTGCCAGGGCTGGCTCGAGGGCTACGTCCTTACCGGCCGGCATGGGCTGTTCAACTGCTACGAGGCGTTCACCCACATCGTCGACTCGATGTTCAACCAGCACGCCAAATGGCTCGAAGCGGCCCGGGAGGTGTCGTGGCGGGACCCGATCCCGAGCTTCAACTACCTGCTCTCCAGCCACGTCTGGCGGCAGGACCACAACGGGTTCTCTCACCAGGACCCCGGGTTCATCGACCTCGCCCTGAACAAGAGCCCCGACATCGTCCGCGTCTACCTGCCGTTCGACGCGAACACGCTGCTGTCCACCTACGACCACTGCCTGCGCTCGGCCGGGTACATCAACGTCGTCGTCGCCGGGAAGCAGCCCGCCCCGCAGTGGCTGACGATGGACGAGGCGATCGAGCACTGCACCCGCGGGCTCGGGATCCTGCCGTGGGCGGGCAC
>NZ_JBXAFF010000098.1:0-610 GCF_058792815.1 Microbacterium sp. MPR-TSA4 | reverse complement strand
ACCGGCAACCCCGCCCGCGGCGCCCTCCTCGCCGTCACCTACTGCCTGGGCCTGGGGTTGCCCTTCATCGCCGCCGCGGCCGGCCTGAACTGGGCCACCGGAAGCATCACGTTCCTGCGCCGCCACATCCGCACCATCAACATCACCGGCGGGATCCTCATGATCGCCACCGGCATCGCGATGATCAGCGGAGCCTGGACACTCCTCATCTCCAGCATCCAGAACCTCATCGGAGCCACCGTGCTCCCCCTCTAACACCCCGCTGCCGCCGGGAGCGGCGCCATGGCGTTAGCCGCCTGGCAGGGGCGGACCGGCTCCCTGCCGCATCACTGAAAGGACAGACCATGCGACCACACGGCACCCGTGACCGCGCCCCCCTCCCGTCCGAGCCGGACCCGGCCCGCGGTTCCCCGGCGCTGGGGGCCGGGGGCGTCTGGGTCGCCGCAGCCGCCGCAGCCGCCGGGGTTGGGTCGGCGTATTGGGACGACTCCTGGCACACCACCCTCGGCCGGGACAGCACCTTCATCCCTCCCCACCTGCTGCTGTATGCGTCGATCCTCACCGTCGGGGTCGTGATCGCCGGCTGGGGGTGGCGGCGGCTGGCCGCGAC
>NZ_JBXAFF010000097.1:0-914 GCF_058792815.1 Microbacterium sp. MPR-TSA4 | reverse complement strand
TGGGCGCCGCCCACTCGGACACAGAGGAGAACTGATGACGACATTGACTGGGCGCCGCCCATTCGGACACAGAGGAGAACTGATGACGACATTGACTGGACGCCGCGCGATCGTCACCGGCCAGTCGATCATCACCGACGGCGGGATGGTATACGCATGAGCGTCGCCGTCGTCACCGGCGCCGCCCGCGGCATCGGCCTCGCCACGGCCCGCAGGCTCGCCGCCGCCGGCCACTCGGTCGCCCTCACCGACATCGACGTGGCGGCGGCGCAGGCAGCGGCCGCCGAGATCGACGGGACGACCCTGGCGCTGGCCATGGACGTCACCGATCCCGCCGCTATCCGCGACGGCCTCGACGCGGTCGAGCGCGAACTGGGCGCCCCAACGCTGTTCGTCAACAACGCGGGCATCGGAGGACCCGAGGCCCGGCTGGCAGACGTCAGCGACGAGGACTACCTCACGACTATGCGGATCAACACCGACTCGGTGTTCTACTGCCTCAAGGCGCAGCTCCCCCGTTGCGTCGCGGCCGGCGGCGGCGCGATCGTCAACGTGTCGTCGGTGCTCGGTCGCGTCGGCGATGCCGAGCTCGGTCCCTACGTCGCGTCGAAGCACGCGGTGGCAGGGCTCACGAAATCCGCGGCCCTCGGCTATGCGCCGCACAGGGTGCGCGTCAACAGCGTGCACCCGGGCTACATCGACACTGCGATCAACGCGACGCTTCCGCCCGAAGTCTATGCGGGGCTGCCCGGCCTGCACGCGCTGGGCCGTCTGGGAGACGTCGATGAGGTCGCCACGGTGATCTGCTTCCTGCTCTCCGACGACGCGTCGTTTGTTACCGGCACTGGATACGACGTTGACGGCGGATACCTCGCCCGATGATCCCCTCACCCGGTACGCGACGGCGCACGATC
>NZ_JBXAFF010000096.1:0-1031 GCF_058792815.1 Microbacterium sp. MPR-TSA4 | reverse complement strand
GAAGGGCATCGCCGGGGGCATGCCGCTGGCGGCGGTCACCGGTCGCGCCGAGATCATGGACGCGACCCACGGCGGCGATCTCCAGCGACGCGAACCGGGGGATCGGGCCGAGCTCGATCGTGCCCAGCCCGTCCGGCAGCGGAACCGGGGTGCCGGGGACCAGCTGCAGGGCGGGGGTGGGGGTGCCGCGCCCGGCGATCTGGGTGAGGGTGCTGGTATCCAGTGCGTACACCGACACCGGGACCCCGGTGTTCAGGCCCAGGTCGCCGACGTACACGTTGAAGGTGACGACCGGGTCCAGCAGGTCCGGGTAGCTGGACGCGAACGCCCCAGAGGCGGTGGTCGCGCGGGTGGGGTACAGCATCCCGACCAGGCCGACCTGCTCGGCCAGCCCGTCGGGAATCTTCACGATCCCCAGGCTGGTCAAATTCGCGTCCTGCGGCAGGAACGGGACCGTGTCACTGAACACGATCTTCCCGGCCGGGTTTCGGACGGTGAGGCTGGGGGCGTACCCGTTGCCGAGCAGGTAGATGTCGGTGCCGGCCACCGGCAGCGGCTCGTTGACCCGGATGCTGGAGGCCTGCCGGGTGCCGCCTGTGGTGGTCGTGACCTGCGCGTCGAAGCTCTTCGGCATGCCGAGCGCGTTGACGTTGTCCAGGACGTAGTCGACGCGGAACCGGTCCAGGGTGAGGGAGAACGTCGGGATCTGCGTGTCGGTGATGAACCGGCCGGCGGTGAACGAGTCGTACGCGATCCGGGTGGACGCGAACGTCTGCCCCTCCACCAGCACCCGCTGCCCGGTGAACCGGAACCCGCCGCCGACGCCGACCACGACCAGCACCGCCAGCAGCGCCACGTGGAACAGCAGGTTCCCGGTCTCCCGCAGGTAGCCGCGCTCGGCTGCGACCGAGTCCCGTCCGTCGTCGCCGCGGACCCGGCGGGTGCGGTACCGCTGCCGACGCAGCGCCTTCTCGGCCGCGTCCAGGACCGCACCGGGGGGCGTGTCGGGGAGGAGGCGGCGGGTGTGGGCG
>NZ_JBXAFF010000095.1:0-1363 GCF_058792815.1 Microbacterium sp. MPR-TSA4 | reverse complement strand
GGCGAGGGGCGGGTGGGACCCTCAGGTGCGGAGCTTGAGGGACTGCATGATCACCGCCGACATCTCCTCGACGCTCTTGGTCGACGAGTTCACGAACGGGATGTGGGTGCGGCGGTAGAGGTCCTCGGCGCGGCGCAGCTCGAGCGTGCACTGCGCGAGACTCGCGTAGGTCGAGTCGGGGCGCCGTTCGTGGCGCACCTGGCTGAGGCGCAGCGGCGTCGTGGTCAGTCCGAAGCAGCGCGCGGCGTAGGGGGCGACTGCTCGTGGCAGCCCTTCGGTGGGGAAGTCGTCGTCGGTCAGCGGGTAGTTCGCGACGAGCAGTCCGTACTGCAGGGCGAGGTACATCGTCGTCGGCGTCTTGCCGCAGCGCGAGGGAGCGACGATGAGCACGTCCGCCTGGTCGAGGGCGCGCATGCTCTGGCCGTCGTCGTGCTCGATCGCGTACTCGACCGCGCGCATGCGGGCGAAGTACTGCTCCGTGTCGCCGACGGTGTGGAACGAGCCGAGCTGCTCCGACGCCGTGGTGCCGAGCGCCGCTTCGAGCTCGGTGAGGTGGCCGCTCAGCAGGTCGATGTGGGTCGCCCGGGCTCCGCCCAGCACGCGGGCCACCGCGGGGGAGCGCACGGTGTGGAACACGATCGGCTCCTCACCCGCCGCGGCGGCGCGGTCGATCTCGCGGGCGACGGCGGCGGCGCCCTCGGCGGAGTCGACGAACGGCACGGTGTGGCGGCGGAACGTGACCCCGGGGAAGTTCACGAGCAGCGCGCGGCCGAGCGTCTCGGCGGTGATGCCGGTGGAGTCGGAGACGAAGTAGGCGGCACGGGGCGTCGTGGGGGTCACGCGGGTGCTCCTCGTCGCCTCGGGGGAGACCGGCCGATCGACCGGTTGTTCCGAGGCTACGAAAGATGACCCTTCCCTCTGCGCGCTCGGCGCGTAAAGAACTTCCGTTCTTGCGGCTCTGTCAGGAAGTCGCGATCGGGTGCGGCCCTCAGGCGCGCAGCTCGCGGCGCCGCATCGCCAGCAGGGCGGCGGCCACGGCGAGGGCGGTGGCGAGAGCGAGGGGCAGGACGCCGCGGAGATCGACGCCATCGGAGGTCGGCACCGGCGCGGACGCGAACGGCGCGACGTCCACGAGCGCCGCGCTCATCCCGAAGAGGGGGCCGAAGAGCGCCACGACGGCGCCGATCGCGACGAGGGCCCACGCGGTCGGGATCGCGAGTCGCGGCAGCACCACGACGAGCACGGCGGCCAGCCCCGCGAACAGCCAGGCGGGCACCAGCTGACCCGCCCCCGCGATCGCCGCATCCCGCACCAGCCCCGCGCCGTCGCTCGCCGCCTGGGCGCCGGCGGCGGCCCCCAGGAC
>NZ_JBXAFF010000094.1:0-1546 GCF_058792815.1 Microbacterium sp. MPR-TSA4 | reverse complement strand
GGGGATCGGTGCGGGGGAGTTGCTGGGTCGGGTCGCGGCGGCGGAGCGTCGGGAGCGGTTCGAGGCGTTGCCGGAGGTTGTGGCTGAGCGTGAGGCGTTCCGGGTGGGGGTGCGGCGGGCGCAGTTGGAGGGTCGGATCGAGCAGGGCACGGCGGGCGGGTTCTACAGCGAGGCGGATATCGCGCACGCGCGGCAGGCGCTGGCGCGGCTGGATGCCGCGGCAGGGGTGGCGGTGTGAGCGTGCGGGTGGGGATCTCGGCGCGGGGCGCGTGGGTGGGCCGGCATGTGCTGACGCCGGATGGTGAGGGTGTGATCTGCAAGGTCGAGCGGGGCGGCCGGTGGGGGCTGGGTGATCCGGAGGGGGTGCGGGTCGGGTTCGGGTTCCCTGTGGTCGCGGAGCGGGCTGTGGGCCGCAAGGTCGAGCGGGTGCTGTACCTGTACGAGGTCGAGCGCACGTACCGCCTCGAGGAGGTGGAGCCGAAGCCGGCGGGCGCGCAGCGGGAGAGCGTGGAGGAGTTCATGGCCCGCAGGCACGACCCGTCGTGGCGGCCGCAGTCGCTTCCTCGGCCGCGGCGGCTGCCTCGGCTGTCGGAGGAGCGTTTCGAGGCGCTGATGCGCGAGCAGGGCGCCGTCCGGGTGGACGAGGGGGAGAGGATGGGGGCATGACGACGCCGCGCAGTTTCCGTGCTCACGTCGCGCTGACGGCGCAGGTCGAGGCGCCTCCGATGTGGTCGGGGGCGTATGGGAGCGTGGGGGAGTTCTTCGCTGTCGCGCTCGCCGCCGAGGGCGCGCAGCGGTTCGAGCCGGTGCCGGGGAACGAGTGGGTGCGGCCGGGGCTTGCGGGTGCGGTCGCGTATCGGGATCCGGATGCCGCGGCTGAGGGTGAGGGGTGCGGGTTCGCGCTCGGGGTGTACGTCGAGGGCGACGTGACCGTCTACCGGTTCCCCCGGTTCGAGGATGCCACCCGCGCGGGGCGGCTGTGGGCGGCCGGCCTGATCTGAGCGCCGGCGCCGCCGGGAGCGTCGAGCAGCTGGTGCGGCGGCCGCGGCGAGCTCGAGGCGATCGCCGCGCCGCGGCGCTCTAGTGGGGCCAGAGCTCGAGGAGCTGCAGCGCGAGTCGGAGGGCGAGCTCGAGGATCCTTGCGGCGTGGTGCAGGTGCCGCCGGCGGCGCGCGCGGCGTGCGTGGCGGGGCAGGCTCCAGAGGGTGCGGCGGGTGTGCGGGGCGTGCGGATAGGTGTTCATGCCCAGACTGTCTGCGGGGGCCGTGCGCGCCCTGCAGAGGGCCGCGAGCGACCGCCCGGCCTGATCGTGCGGGGGAGCGGGCCGGCGCGCTCACGGGGCCGCGCAGCGCCCCGCTGAGGGAGGCCGGCGGCGGTAGCGCAGCGCCCGCCCGACGTCGCCGGCGAGCGCACCCGCGCTCGCCCCACGCACCCACCGACACCCGATCCCGACACCCGACCGCGGCCACGCGCACGGCGTCAGCCCGCCCCGAAAACGCACCACGCACAGCGGCCCGACAGGGCCGCAGGGCGCGCGCCAGCGCGCC
>NZ_JBXAFF010000093.1:0-1720 GCF_058792815.1 Microbacterium sp. MPR-TSA4 | reverse complement strand
GCGTCGGGGTCGCCGGCGGGGCCGCCGGGGCGGCGGGCGCGGTCGGCGTGGCACGGCGCGTCGGCGCGGACGTCGAGACGGTGTCGGGCCGCACGGATGCCGTGGGCACCGGCGTCGACGTGGGATCGGCGGAGGGCAGGGTGCTCGGTGTGGGCGCCGCAGCGGGCGGGGCGGCTGCGGCATCCCCGCCGTCGCTCGCTCCTGCGCCGGTCGTGCCCGAACCGTCGGCCGGAGCGGAGGCGCTGTTCGCGATCACCTGGGGCACGACGATCGCGGCAGCCACGGCCGCACCGGCGACGAGCACACCGGCCGCGACCAGCCCGACCACGGCTCCGGCGGCGAGTCCGCCGCCCCCGGCCGCCGCCGAGCCGCCGGCCGCGGCGCCCGCCGAGCCGCCCGCTCCGCCCGTACCGCCACCGCCGGCCGCTCCCGATCCGGCGCCGGCTGCGCCGGCCGCCCCCATCACCGGGGCCGATCCGGGACCCACGGTCACCGCGCCCGGCACGGTGCCCGAGGCGCCCGCCGCGAGGGCGACCAACGGTGCGGAGCCGCCCTGGAGGGTGGCGAGGTAGGCGGTCGCGGCGCCGGCGCCGATCGTCAGCGGCAGGAGCACCAGGGCCAGACGGTGCGAGACCTCGGTGGCCTCGGCGGCGACGATGGTGCAGCGCGCGCACTCCGCCAGGTGCGCCTCGAGCTTCTTGTGGTCACGCGTGCCGAGGTTGTTGCGCGCGTACGCGCCGAGGCGCTCGATCGTCCACTGGCAGTCGGAGCCGTCGGTGACGCTCTGCAGGTGGGCCTGGATCCACGCCTCGCGGAGCCCTTCGCGCGCGCGGAAGGCGAGCTGCGCGGCGGCGGTGGCCTTCATGCCCAGCAGCGGGGCGATCTCGGCCGGCTTCATCTGCTCGATCTCGGTGTACCAGAGCACCTCCTGCCAGCGGGTCGGAAGGCTGCGGAACGCGCGATGCGTGAGGCTCCGATCGAGCGCCTCATCGGTGGCGTGCGCGTCGGCATCCGGATCGGGGAGCGCTTCGAGCTCGTCGATCGCCGTCTCACGGCGGGCGCGGCCCCAGCCGGCCGCGGTGTTGCGGATGCTCGTGAACAGGTACGCGCGGAAGGAGCCCGTGGGCCCGCCGCCCTTGGCGATGGCCTGATAGATGCGCGAATACGCCTCCTGGACCAGATCGTCGGCGTCGAAACTCGAGGTGATCGACGACGCGACCGTCAGCCCCGAACGGTAGTGGCGGCGCCACAGTTCGGCGAACGCCTGCCGGTCGCCGGAACGCGTGCGCAGCACGAGGTCGGCGTCGGCGACGTCGGCCACGTCGGGGCGCGGCTGATCGGGGGTGTCCATGGCGGTGTCCTGTCGAGGCGGGCGTGTCGTTCGTCTTCATCGAGAGAGACGCTCGCGGCGGCGGATTATGACGCGGGTCGCGTCATCCCACCCGTATTTTCGCAGGTCCGGCTGGGCAACGGCCGATGGCCGGAACACGCCGCCGGCATGCTCTCGCAAAAAGGTCGAGAAAAATCTCGCAACTCGCGTAATAGACCGCGTGAGTCCCGCTCTCTTACTGGTGAAGGACTTTCCGACACGTGCTCTCCAGGGGGATTCAGGAGCAGCGCGGTCGGGAACGGCCAGGGGAACGGAGCGATCCGTGGCCACGGACCGGAAGCGCGGGATCTCGGGGGAGGACCTGCGCGGTACCGGTGGAGGGGGTAGAGC
>NZ_JBXAFF010000092.1:0-1860 GCF_058792815.1 Microbacterium sp. MPR-TSA4 | reverse complement strand
TGGGAGGGGGCGGTGCTGGTCATCCCCCCGGGTCCGTGGTCCATGCCGGGCATGGTGCCGTCGGTGGGGGCGCAGCCGGCGAGCACGAGCACGGTGGCCAGGGCGCCGGCGGTCAGCGTGAGAGTACGAAAACGCATCAGGGGTGTCCTTGTCTATTCAGTCGGTGAGGGTCTGATTCAGTGCCCGGGAGGGCAGGGTGCAGCATCCCCGGCAAGGGTCGCCGGGGTTCAGGCGGAATCAGGTGCGACTGATGGACAGGACAAGCAGTGAAGGCGGGCGGGGATGCGGCAATCCGACCAGCAGAGTCCGGGTATGGGAGCGCGAGCGGGCTACGGCGTATGTGAGAAGGGCACGGGACGTCGGGGCGAGCAGGACGATCCCCGCGGCCAGCAGCGCCAGCACGCACACCATCATCAGCATCGAGTGATCCGGCATCCCCGCAGGGCTGCCGCACCCGTCCTGGCAATGCCCTCCAGCGCCCTCCGCCGCAGCTGCGGTCATCGGCGTATCGTCGGCGGCGGCTGGTGCGGAGCCGACCTGGCTGTGCGTGCTCATCGCGCTGGTCTCTGATGCCAGGGCGGGCTGGTGGGAACCGGTCAGGACGTGCATGGACAGCAGCCCGGTGATGATCGCCAGGGCGATCGGAGCGGCCAGCAGGAGCCGTCGCACCCCGGGGGTCAGACGCGCGTGCGAGCGAATCACGTTCACGACCGACCTCCTTCCCGTCCAGGGTAGCGGTGCCTTGCCTCCGCGACACGGTCAGAACACCACGCACGGGAGCGGGTGCCCCCTACCACTCAGCATATACCCATCCGGGGTATCCAGGATGGGTATCGCTTCGGGGATGGCTACCCGCCCGGGGTATGCTGGGCGTGATCGAGGAAGGGGCGTCGACGGTGAACCAGGTGGTGGCGCGACGGCGGGCACTCGGGTCCCGGCGTGCCCTGTGGTTCTACCTGGCCGCGGTGACCGCGATCATCGCGGGGCTGCTTGCGATGCATTCGCTGAGTCTGGAAGAGGACCAGGCGGGCACTGTCGTGTCCGCCTCCGCAGTCGTTGCGGCCCCCGATGCCGCCGCTGATGTCCTGGTCAGCGGGGTGGTGACGCCCTCGTGCGATGAGACGGTCTGCGGGACGTCTCATGCTTTCGCTGCCGTGACGTGTCTGCTCGCGTTGCTGACCCTGCTCATCCTGGTGCTCCCGGCCCGGGACGGGTGGATGTCGCTGCTGGCGTGGCTGCGATCCCTCCCCGGCAGGTCGAGCTCGTTCACGTCCGGGTCGCCTCTTCTGCGGCCCTCCCTGATCGTGCTGTCGATCAGCCGCACCTGATCAGCACCCCGCCCGCGCCCGCCGCCTGAGCCGCCGCCGGCGCGTGATGTCGCCGACGGTCCACGATGTGCGGCCCGCAGGCGAGCGCGACCCGTCTGCGGCAGCGCCATGGGTGATCCGATCCCGGATTCTCGCCGTGCACTCCGGGCCGCGGCTCCCGGTTGGACCGTGTGACGGCGACCGTGCGCACCTTCATCGTCCCCCTCATCCAGGAAAGTCTTGTATGCCCGAACCCGCCCCCTCCACCCCGACTCCCGGTACCGGAACGCGCCGTGCGGCGAGAGCCGCCCTGTCTTCCCCACCCGTCCAGACGCGACGCGATCGACGCCGTCGGCCCACCCGTGCCGCCCGGACACCTCGACACGCGCCGCGCCGCACGCTCACCCGATCCCGGATGCTCGCCGGCGCGGTGATGCTCCCGGTCGCGTCGATCGCCGGACTGCCGTTGCTGATCCCGTTGACGCCGGAGCCGGTGTTCGCCGTCGAGGCGACCCGCACCCCGGTGCGCGCCCAGTCGTTCACCACCCCCGAC
>NZ_JBXAFF010000091.1:0-1885 GCF_058792815.1 Microbacterium sp. MPR-TSA4 | reverse complement strand
GGCGGATGCCGCGGCATCCGCCCCCGAGGAACGTCCAGTGGTCAGCCGACCTTCAGCAGGTCGATGATGAAGATGAGCGTCTTGCCGCCGAGGAAGTGACCGCCGGCCGGTCCGTACGCCAGGTGCGGGGGGATCACGAGCTCGCGGCGACCGCCCACCTTCATGCCCGGGATGCCGTCCTGCCATCCCTGGATCAGGCCGCGCAGCGGGAACTGGATCGACTCGCCGCGGCCCCAGGAGGAGTCGAACTCCTCACCGGACTCGTACTCGACGCCGGCGTAGTGGACGGTGACGTTGTCGCCGGGCTTCGCCTCGTCGCCGTCACCGACGATGAGGTCGCGGATGACGAGGTCCGCGGGAGCAGGCCCCGTCGGGGCGTCGAACTCGGGCTTGGTGCGCTCTTCGGTCATGCCTCCATCCAAGCATGCGCGGATGCTGCGGGCACCCTCTTGACACCCCCGAGAGCACCGACGGACAATGACTGCAGGCCAACTCAGCGCCCGGGAGACACGCAGGCATCGCCGCGGCACCGGGCGCTGAGTCTTTCCCACTGCGACCTGCGTCGCGACCGTAATCACCAAAACCTGCGCCGTCGCGCCGTCCCCACTACCCTGGAGGGATGCGTTTCGCCCACGTCGTGCTGCCCGAGACGGACGATCCGCAGCTGGTCGCCGTCGTCGCCCCCGGACGTGTCGCCCCGGTGGGCGCCCTGTTCGCGGGCGCGCCGCGCACGCTGCAATCCCTCATCGAGGGCGGCGACGACCTGCTCGCACGGGTGCGGGAGGCGTCCGAGGATGCCGAGGGCATCCCCCTCGCGGGGCTCGTGTTCGGGCCGGCCGTCGCCGCGCCGCCCATCGTCCTCGCGGTCGGCCTCAACTACGCGGCGCACTCCAGCGAGCTCGGCCTGAAAGCCGACACCGCACCGACCGTGTTCACGCTGTGGCCGAACTCCCTGGCCGGCAACGAGGGCACGACGAGCTGGCCGCGCACGCTCAGCGAGTCGGTCGACTACGAGTCGGAGCTCGGTGTCGTGATCGGCGCGCCCGCGAAGGACGTCCCGGCGGAGGACGCGCTCGATCACGTGTGGGGATACACCGTCGTCAACGACATCACGGCGCGCGACATCCAGTTCTCCGAGGCGCAGTGGTCGCGGTGCAAGTCGTTCGACGGGTTCACCCCCAACGGCCCGTTCGTCGTCACGGCCGATGAGATCCCCGACCCGCAGGATCTGCACATCTGGGCCGTCGTCGACGGCCAGACGGTGCAGGACGCCTCGACGGGGCAGATGATCCGCTCGGTCGCCACGCTGATCGCACACCTCTCCCAGTCGGCGACGCTGCTGCCGGGAACCCTCATCTCCACGGGGAGCCCCGGCGGTGCGGGCTACTCGCGCGACCCGCAGATCTTCCTCCGGGACCGCTCCACCGTGACCGTCGGCATCGACGGGATCGGCGAGCTCACGACACACTGCCGCATCCTGGACTGAGGCCGCGACCGCTCGACGCCGAACGGCCCGCCCCGCGCCGAAGCGCAGGAGCGGGCCGTCGCACGTTCGCGGGATCAGCCGCCGTTGCAGGTGACGGTCTGCCCGTTCACCTCGTACACCCCGCTGGGGTTGTTGGCGCAGAACTGGATGAGATCGCCCGCCGCGTTGGCGAACACGGCCACGAGGATGATGCCGACGATGACGCCGACCACGGCCAACACGGCACCGACGATGATCGCCGCGACCGCCCAGCCGTTCTTGACCCCCGCCTTGCGGCTCTGCACGAGAGCCACGATGCCCAGGATGAGGCCGATGATGTTGAAGAAGATCGCCACCACGAACGCGACGATGCCGAGGGTGCGGCCGGGGACCGGCGCCCCGGGGGCGGGCGGTCCGGCG
>NZ_JBXAFF010000090.1:0-2319 GCF_058792815.1 Microbacterium sp. MPR-TSA4 | reverse complement strand
AGCCTCCGCCGCCCGATCCTCCCGACGTCGATGACGACGACATCGCCGCACTGGAGAGCGAGCCGATGCCCGACGAGAACGCCGACGCATCGAAAGCCCCCGAGCCGTAGTACCAGTACGGACCCGTCGCGCCGACAGCCGTGTAGAGCACCGCGAGCTGCGCCGACCACTCCTTCTCCTGACCGAACACGACGGCGTAGGGCAGGAGCTTCTCGTACAGCACCAGCTTCTGTCGCGGGTCGTCCACGTCCACCGGCGCCCGCTCCGCGCCGGAAGGCGACTGCAGCATGCGGATGCGATCGGCCTCGGCCCAGCGGATGAACTCCTCGAGCCCCTTGAGGTGATCGCGCGTCTCGGCGCCCAGCGCGGTCAGCGGCTTACGGGAGCACATCGCGATCACGACGACTGCGATCGCGACGCTGACACCCAGCACCGTCCACGGCACGGCGGGCTGCACGTACGAGCCCAGCGCCACGAAACCGAGGCCCATCGCGGCCCCCGCACCGACGACCGCCAGCAGGATCGGAAGCCAGCGCGCCCGCGCGGGCACCTGTCGGCGCAGCCCTCGGGCACCGAGCTCAGCCTCCGCCGCGGCGAGGATCTTCTGGGCCACCTTCGACAGGCGGGTGTCCTGCTTGCCGAACCGGTATTGCTCCCCCGGCACGCCGTCCGGGAACAGTCCGTCGAGGAGCATCCTGCCGTCGCCGTCCGCCTTCGACGGGTCGACGAGCTCCGCCACCAGCTTGTCCTTGCCGAACCAGCCGCCGTCCGTGTCGAGGATCCGGATCGAGCCGCGCACGGCCTGCTCCAGCACCTCGGCGGGGATCGCCTTCGACGTCTCGCCGAGCAGCACCGCGCTCTCGAGCGCATCGACGATCTTGGGCGGGTCGTACTCGGCGATGATCGTCGGCCGCCCCGGCTCGTCCGCGAGCTGCCGGCGTCGCGCCCGCACGCCCAGCACGCCGCCGGCGACGGCGAGGAGCCCGGCCACCGCCTGCCCCCACCCGAACGGCGAGGCCAGGTAGCCGGTGTCGTAGGTCGAGAAGGTGCCGTCCGTGAAACCGACCGCCACCGTCAGCGTCTCGTTCGGCTGCACGTCGTCCGCGACCGCCGTCACGATCGTGCCACCGCCGGCATCCGGCGACGCGGCGATCGACGTACACGGCGTCGAGGAGTTCTGCACCCCCTGATAGCAGGCCATCCGGCCCGTGAGGGCGGGAGCAAGCTCGGACCCCAGGTGCAGCCGCGCCGTCACGGTGCCGAACACCTGCGGCCAGTCGACGCCGTTGACGTCCCAGTAGAACTCCAGACCGGAGTCCGGGAAGACCCACGTGACGTTCTCGAGCGTGTAGGTCAGCACGAACGTCTGCGTCCCGCGCAGGAACCCGTCCGCGCGCGACACGATCGAGAAGGCGCCGTCCTCGCTGTCGATCTCGCTCGGGCGCGGCGCGCCGTTCTCGTCGGTCACGGACACGAGTTCCGGGTGCAGCGGCTGCCCGTTGTAGGTGGTCGGCAGCGACCGACGGATGCCGTGGTTCTGATCGGCATCCGGGAACTGCGCGACCAGTGTCTCGACCACCTCGAGGCGGCTCGTCCCGTCGTCGGCGCGGGTCAGCGTGTAGTCCGCGGTCATCGACGAGAACGAGAAATCGTCGGCGCTCGCCGGGCGCAGGGCGGGCGCGGATGCCGCGAGCGGACCCGCCGCGGAGGTCGCCGACGCCGGCGCCGCCGGACCCACGAGCAGCAGCGCCGCGAGAGCCGATCCGATCCCGACGAGCAGCGCCCGTCCGCGTCGCCGATGCCCCATGCGCTCCACCCTAGGCGGCGGTGCCCGGCCCGCGCACTACAGTGGACGCCATGACCGACCGCCGCCTCGCCGTCGCCGCGTGGGAGAGCCTCTTCCGCGCGCAGCACGAAGTGCTCCGCGAGATCAGCGATGACTTCGGCGAGGACGATCTGACGCAGGCCGAGTACGACGTGCTGCTCACCGTGGTGCGCGGCGACGACAACGCCGCCCGGCTGCGCGACGTCACCGCGAACATGCTGATCAGCCAGCCGAGTGTCTCGCGCCTCGTCGACCGGATGGTCGCGCGCGATCTCATCAGCAAGTGCACCGATCCGCACGACGGGCGGGGCGCCATCGTCCGGGCGACCGACAAGGGCGTCGCCGCGTTCCGTCGCGTCGCGACGGTCCACGGCCGCTCCATCGCCGAGCGGATGTCGGTGCTCAGCGACGCCGAGCTCGAGCAGCTCCAGCGGCTCACGAGCAAACTGCGCGGCGCCTAGGGCCCAGAGGGATCAGGGGGGCTCAGGGGGCTC
>NZ_JBXAFF010000089.1:0-3268 GCF_058792815.1 Microbacterium sp. MPR-TSA4 | reverse complement strand
GCCCCCACCCGCGCAGGCGCACGACCCCGGCCAGGGCACCGCCTACGGCACCGCACAGATGACCGTCACCGGCGACGGCACCGGGCAGCTGACCGTCACCATCACCGGCATCCGCCTCACCGACGACACCGACCTCACCCCGTCCCGTCTGGTCGCCCGCCGCACCGGAGAGGACCTCACCGCGCCGCTGCGCGCACAACCCGGCACCCCGCCTCCCGGTACCTTCACCGGGGAACTGGCACTGCCGTCACCGGGGCTGTGGTTCGTGTACGCCCAGTTCGCCACCGGCGAACGCACCCTCGAGGTGTGGGTGCCCGTCGATCAGCAACTCACCGGCCCGCAGAGCCAGCAGCGCAACCTCTACCAGCCCGTCACCGCCCTCACCCCGTCACCGGGGCAGATCATCCTCGGCGCCGTGCTCCTCGCCGTCTCGACGGCACTCACGGTCGCCGCGGCCGTCACCGTCGCCCGCCGCCGACGCGTCCTCCCTCCCGCGACCACCTGACCACGGCGAGGTCACCGCGCCCCGTTGCGGGCGGGCGGGCGATCTCGGCCTCCGGCAACCGAAACGGTCGGGCACGATGAGCTGGGCACCCCTGGCATCCGCCTGCTGTGCTGCCGGAGGGCGCGGACGTGACTCGACGCGGCAACGGCGACCACAACGGCGGCGGTTCTTCGGTTCGTGGGGTTATTCGGTGACGTTGATGATCATGGTCAGGCCGCCAGCGCCGTCGGTTTCGACGTTGTTGTTGGTGGTGTGGTGGTTGATGTGGCAGTGGATGAGCCACTGGCCGGGCTCGAGCGCGTTCCAGAGCACGTCGTAGCGTTGTCCCGGCCCGACGTTGATCGTGTCGGCCTGGAACTGCTGCGCCGTGGTGAGGGCCGCCCCGTCGCGGGCGACGACGGTGAACGGGCCGCCGTGGATGTGCATCGGGTGGATGTCGTTGGTGTTCGAGCCGATGAACCGCACCCGGAGGGTCTCCCCCACCTTCATGTCGATGGTCTCGGTGGCCGGGTACGCCTTCCCGTTGATGGTGAAGTAGTTCGGCATGCCCCCTTCCATCGGCATCGCCGGATAGGTCAGCCCCTCCCGGGACAGCCACTCCTGCAGCTGGATCGTGTACTCGCGATCGGCAGGCGGCTGCAGGCCAGGGTCGGCGGGGTCGATGATCAGCGCCCCGTACAGGCCGAGGGCCTGCTGCCGGTCGGCGTGATCGTGGGAGTGGTAGAAGAACGTGCCCCACTGCTTCACCGTGTACTCGTACCGGTAGGTGTCGCCGGGTTGGATGGGATCCTGGGTGATCCCGGCGGGCCCGTCCATCTCGTTGGGCACGTCCAGGCCGTGCCAGTGCACGGTCGTGGACTCGTCGAGCTCGTTGGTCACGTCGATGCGGATCCGGTCGCCCTGGGTGACCTGCAGCCGAGGCCCCGGGATCTGCCCGTTGTACGCGTACGCGTCGACGGTGACGCCGGGGAGGATCTCCCAGCGGATCTGCGACACGGTCAGCTCGAACACCCTCACCCCGTCCTCGACGCGGGCAGGTTCCAGCACCTCATCACCGCGGGTGTCCACGTCGTACGCGGCGGTCGCGGCCCGCGGGTCGACGGCGGCCATGTCCCGCATCGCCTCGGCGGGGGTGTCACGGGTCATGATCATCCCGGGCGGCATGATCAGCCCACCGACGTCGTGCGCGCTGAGAGTCATGTTGACGGCGTTCGCGGGGGCGACCATCCCGACCACGAGCGCGATCGCGGAGAACGCGCCGACCACGGTCAGCTGCGGCACGGTCACCGCTCCGGCGCCAGAAGGCTGGTGCGCCTCATGCCCCGACCCCGGCGACGACGCACCGCCCGCCGCCTGGTCGTGGCCGGCGTGCGCCTCCGGCCGCGGGCTGTGCTGCGCGTGCGCGTCATGCTCCTGGGGGTGGGTGGCGGGCTGGGGGCGGACGGTCATCAGACCGTGCTTGAGGCCCTTCTTCACCATCCACACGTTCACGGGGTAAGCGAGCACGAACCCGACCGCGATCCCGAAACTCATCACCGCCCAGAACAGCAACTCGGTGGGCAGCATGGCCCGCATGTCGCGGCCCATCATCAGCAGCGACATCACCGGCGCCATGCCCGCCATCATCAAGTTCATGCTGATGAACTCGGGCAGGAACGAGCGGCGCACGTTCTGCCAGTAGCTGCCGCCCATCATGTTCTTCATGAACAGGGCCTGGAACACGAACAACCCGAACGCGAACCCGGCGGCGTACTCGATGATCAGATCCAGCCACATCGGCAGGCCCAGCGACGCGACGACGACGGCGGCGACGATGATGCCGGTGGCATCGCCCGCGACGCAGTGGATGGTCGAGCCGATGCCCTGCTTCCACAGCGGCCGGGTGAACTCCTCATGCTCTCCCGGCCGTGGCTCCTTGTCCGCGAGCACATACAGCAGCGCCCCGATCGGCCCCAGGTAGAGGGTGACCAGGATGAAGCCCCACTTCATCACCGCCGGCTCCGGGTTGTGACGGAACTGGTCCACCCCGACCCAGATCGTGCTGATCGCGACCAGCACGAACCAGGCGACCAGGAAATAGTCGATCGGTTGAATCAACCTCGCCCGCCTCTCCCTCGCACACGACTCCCCCACACCTTATACCCCCTATAGGTATTCTTTCAATCGGCGCCGCCTCGGGTGCCGACGGGTGCACGTGCCCGGTGGGGCGAACCTGACGCAGCCGAGACGATCGCGGCGGAGTTCAGCGACCCGTGCCGTCCTCAACGGCGCCGCCGAAGAAGTCCGCACCGGCAGACTCGACCCCGACGGCGTCACGGCGATCCTGCTGCCCGCCTTGACCGACACCACGGCACCCCGAGGGCACTGATCCTTCCGCTCAGGAGACGGACGTCGTTCGCCGATAATCGAGAACGACGTGCCGGTGGACGCGATGTGGCTGCTCTGTCGGCGAAGGCGTGGAAGGCCTGCGGCCGGGCGAGATCCGGGAGACGCAAAGGTCGGATTGGTACAGTGAGGGACTATGCCCCGCGACCCCCGATCCCGGCCCGACCGGGTCATCGCGGCGGGGTGGTGGTCGGGGCGGCTGCTGACCATCCTGGGCCTGGCACTTGTGCTCATCATCGGCGGCTGGACCACCTCCCACACCACGGCTGACGCGCACGCCGACACCAGTGCGGGCTCCCCCGTCGCGACCCGATGGTCAAGCGCCTGCGCTGATCCCCTGCGGGGCCGGCGAGGCCGGCGCGATCCGGAAGGCGGCGC
>NZ_JBXAFF010000088.1:0-3503 GCF_058792815.1 Microbacterium sp. MPR-TSA4 | reverse complement strand
GACGGGGGGCGGGGAAGGCGGCGCGGGTCGGGTTCGTGTTGACCGTGCTGGGCTGGGTGTTCCATCTTGCCGGGGTGGTGCTGCGCGGGGTCGCCGCGGACCGGGTGCCGTGGGCGAACATGTTCGAGTTCTCCCTCACCGGCACCGCCCTGATCATCGCCACCTTCCTGGCCGTGTCGCTGCGGGTGCGGCTGGCGTACCTGGGCAGCGCCGTGCTCGGGCTGACCGTGCTGCTGCTCGGCGTCGCGACGGTCAGCTTCTACGTCCCCGTCGTCCCCCTGATGCCCGCCCTGCAGTCCGGGTGGCTGGTCATCCACGTGCTGGTCGCGCTGCTGGCGACCGCGTTCTTCGGGCTCGCGTTCCTCGTCTCCCTCACCTACCTGCTCACCACCCGCCGCCGCGGCCTCCCCTCCCGGCTCACCCGGCTGCGGGACAGTCTGCCCGGGCCGGAGGATCTGGACCGACTCGCATACCGGCTGACGATCGTCGGGTTCATCCTGTGGACCTTCACCCTGATCGCCGGGGCGATCTGGGCCGGCCGCGCCTGGGGCAGGTTCTGGGGGTGGGACGTGAAAGAGGTGTGGACGTTCATCATCTGGGTGCTCTACGCCGGATACCTGCACGCCACCGCCACCCGCGGCTGGGCCGGCACCCGCGCCGCCTGGCTGTGCATCGTCGGCTTCGCCGCCGTGCTGTTCAACTTCGGCGTCGTCAACGTCTTCTTCACCGGGCTGCACTCCTACTCCGGACTGTGACCCGCCCCCTGCGAAAGGACCGCTCATGACCCGCACCACCCCCCGCCCCGCCCCAGCTGAGGACCCGCAACGCGCCTGGCGGCGACACCGCCTGCTCGTCCGGGTCGGCCAGGCCCTGATGGCCGCCGGCGCGATCGTCGCGATCATCCACTGGCTCGCGCACCTGGAAGTGTTCGGCCCCGGCCAGCCCTCCGGCTGGCTCGACCTGGTCGCCGGGTACCCGACCGGGGCGCTGCTGCTGATCACCGGCGCCATCCTCGCCGGCCGCCGCCGCCCCACCAGCAAGAGCACGAACACCTGACCGACCGGAGTGATCCCGCATGCGCACCCCCACCACCCTGACACGCCCACCCCGCCGCGCCGTCACCGCCGCCGCGGTCGCCGTGTTCGGCGCGCTCGTCCTGCTTCTGGCCGGGTGCACCGCCCAGACGCCCGGCCTGTTGTCCTCCTCCCCGTCCCCGGGGTATCTGTCCGCGGACGAGACCGTGCGGGAGATCCCCGCCGACCAGCGCGACGACCCGGTCACCTTCACCGGCACCACCGACACCGGGGAGCAGGCGGATTCCACCGCGTGGGCGGGTTCGGTCGTTGTGGTGAACTTCTGGTACGCCGCCTGCCCGCCCTGCCGTGCCGAAGCGCCCGACCTGGAAGCCCTCGCCCAGACCTACCAGCCCGACGGTGTCGTGTTCATCGGCGTCAACGTGCGCGACAGCGCCGACACCGCCGCCGCGTTCGAGAACCAGTTCGGCATCACCTACCCGTCGATCCTGGACGCCACCACCGGCACGGTGCAAGCCGCGTTCGCCGGGAAAGCCGCCCCCGGCGCCGTGCCCACCACAATCGTCCTGGACCGCACCGGCCGGATGGCCGCCCGCATCATCGGGCAACTGCCTACCCGCACCACCCTCGCCGCCCTCATCGACACCGTCCTCGCCGAGACGAGCCCCTGATGGGGGAGATCATCACCGCCGGCAGCATCTGGGCCGCCCTCCCCCTAGCCCTCCTCGCCGGGCTGGTGTCCTTCGCCTCCCCCTGCGTGCTCCCCCTCGTGCCCGGCTACCTCGGCTACCTCACCGGCACCACCACCACCGCGGGGGTCTCCCGGTGGCGGGCGCTGGCCGGGACCGGACTGTTCACCCTCGGCTTCTCCGTCCTGTTCATCGGCTACGGGGCCGCGTTCGGCGCCCTGGGGGCCTGGCTCATCCGCTGGCAAGATCTCCTCACCCGCATCCTCGGGATCGTGGTCCTGCTGATGGGGCTCGTGTTCCTCGGCGTGTTCCGGCTCTTCCAACGCACCGCGAAACCCGCCATCCACCCACCCAGCGGGCTGGCCGGAGCTCCCCTGCTCGGCATCGCGTTCGGGCTCGGCTGGACCCCGTGCCTGGGCCCCACCCTCGCCGCGATCTCCGCCCTCAGCCTCACCACCGGCAACCCCGCCCGCGGCGCCCTCCTCGCCGTCACCTACTGCCTGGGCCTGGGGTTGCCCTTCATCGCCGCCGCCGCCGGCCTGAACTGGGCCACCGGAAGCATCACGTTCCTGCGCCGCCACATCCGCACCATCAACATCACCGGCGGGGTCCTCATGATCGCCACCGGCATCGCGATGATCAGCGGAGCCTGGACACTCCTCACCTCCAGCATCCAGAACCTCATCGGAGCCACCGTGCTCCCCCTCTAACACACCTCTACCACCCCGCTGCCGCCGGGAGCGGGGCCATGGCGTTAGCCGCCAGGGCCGGACCGGCTCCCTGCCGCATCACAGAAAGGACAGACCATGCGACCACACGGCAGCCGTGACCGCGCCCCCATCCCGTCCGAGCCGGACCCGGCCCGCGGTTCCCCGGCGCTGGGGGCAGGGGGCGTCTGGGTCGCCGCAGCGGCCGCGGCCGCCGGGGTTGGGTCGGCGTATTGGGACGACTCCTGGCACACCACCCTCGGCCGGGACAGCACCTTCATCCCTCCGCACCTGCTGCTGTATGCGTCGATCCTCACCGTCGGGGTCGTGATCGCCGGCTGGGGGTGGCGGCGGCTGGCCGCGACACGCTCCGTGGCCGCCGTGTTCCGCACGCCCGGGTTCGCCCTCGCGGTCGCTGCGGCGGTCGCGACCGCGGCGGCCGCCCCCGCCGACGCGTTCTGGCACACCGCGTTCGGGCGTGACGCGGTGCTCTGGTCGCCCCCGCACCTGCTGTCGGTGATCGGCACCCTGTGCGTGCTGATCGGCCTGCTCACCGGCACCGACCGGCACGTGCCCGCCCCGCCGCGGATCGCCCTGGCCGCAGGCGTGCTGGGGGCGGCGCTGATCATCGTGATGGAATACGACACCGACGTGCCCCAGTTCACCGAGACCCTGTACCTGCCGCTGCTGCTGGCGACCACCCTCGGCGCGGCATGGGTGATCACCACCCTGGTCCACGGCCGAACCCGCATCGTCCTCGTCGTCGCCGGGTACCTGGTGTTCCGGGTGGTGCTGTGGGTGCTACTCACCACCTCTGGGTGGCTCGCCCCCGACCTGCCGGTCGCGGTGGCCGGTGGCCGCCCTCGCCGTGACCACCCTGCAACTGCTGGCCTCCGGGACCGGGATCAGCAGCGTCCCACCCACCCCCGTCGCCTGGTCCGCCGTCGGCACCACCACGGTGATCATCGTCAGCATGATCGCCCTCACCGTGCGGCCGGGGACTCGCCTCCGATCCGGCGGCGCGGCCGCGGCCCTCACCCTTCTGCTGGTCGCCCTCGCCCCGCCCCACCCGC
>NZ_JBXAFF010000087.1:0-3595 GCF_058792815.1 Microbacterium sp. MPR-TSA4 | reverse complement strand
GGGAGGGACGGGGGATGCCGGTGCGGAGGCGTCCTCGAGCGCCGCACGCAGCCGATCGGGCGACAGGCGCCAGTGCGCGTGCAGCCGGTCGTCGATGAGCACCACGGGGATCTTCTCCCACCACTGCGCATACAGCGCGGGGTCGTCGAGGATCGACAGCTCCTCGACCTCGACGGCATCCTCGGGCAGGTCGGCGACCACGGCCTCGACGATCTCCCGTGCGACGTCGCAGAGGTGGCAGTCGGGCTTGGAGATGATCGTGAGGGTGGTCACGGCATCCATCCTGCCCCACTCCGGCGGGCGGGCAGACACGAAGCGCCCGTCCCGGATCGAAGATCTCGGAGACAGGCGCTCGGTGTCGTTTTGCAGCGTGCCGCGACGAATTACTTCTTGTTGCGGCGCTGGTGGCGAGTCTTGCGAAGCAGCTTGCGGTGCTTCTTCTTCGCCATGCGCTTGCGGCGCTTCTTGATGACAGAACCCACGGAAAACCTCACTATGTCAGGGGTCTGGACGCGGATGGCCGCGTCCGGGAACGGGCATCTCGAAAAATGCCCTCGGATCAGTCTAGCCGACGTCGGCGATGGGACGTTGCACGGCGTCGGTGACGGCCGTCTCGGGCACGCGGTAGCTGCGCCCGAAGCGCACCGCGGGCAGCTCTCCGGCGTGCACCAGCCGGTACACGGTCATCTTCGACACACGCATGATGTCGGCCACCTCGGCGACCGTCAGAAAACGCACGTCAGAAAGGTCCGGCATCCCGATTCCCCCACCGATCCCCGATGCGGTGCCTCCGCATTACTGTGGAACAACATTAGGGTCTCGGTGCGCCGCGTGTAAACCCGTGTGATCCGTGTGACGAATGAGCAGGACGGTGTCGCCCCGCGCCGCTCAGCGGCCGGGAAGGCGCTTGAGCGCGGTGTCCCAGGCGTGCTTCGCGGATGCCGCGGCCCGCCCCACCAGATCGGCGGCGGCCACGGCGGGCTCGGGCAGGGTCGAGGCGCCCGCCGGCGCGGCCACGAGGTCTTCGTCGAGGAACGGCACGAGCCAGTCGTCGACGGCGTCCAGCGGCGCCGGCGACAGGCTGTAGAAACGGTGCTGGCCCTCTTCGCGGACCGTGACGAGCTCGGCTTCGCGGAGCACCTTGAGGTGCTTGGAGACCGTCGGCTGGCTGACCCCGAGCTCGGTGACGATGTGCGAGACACTCGTCCCGCGCTCGCCCGCGGACGCGCGCTCGCGCAGCAGCTGCAGGATGTCCCGACGGGTGCCGTCGGCGATCACGTCGAAGATGTCCGCCATGACGATAGGTTAGCCCGCGCCGCGCTCCGGAGTACCATGACAACGGTTCTTGGGCAGAGAGGGGCGGACCATGACGGGCGACACCGTCGGTGCCCGTGCGTGGCGCTCCCTGCGCGCATCGATGAGCGCGGCCTGGGACGGCCTCCGCGACGCGACGACCTCGTCGCCCTCGCGCTTCGCCGTGGGCATCTTCCTGGCGCTCATCCTGCTGTTCACCGCCCTGTTCTCCCTGCCCGCGGCATCCGCCGACGGCCGGGTCACCCCCTTCGCCGACGCGCTGTTCACGGCCGTGTCGACCATCTGCGTGACCGGCCTGTCGACCGTGAACATGGGCACCCACTGGAGCGCGTTCGGGCACGTGCTCGTCTACGTCGGCGTCAACGTCGGCGCGATGGGCGTGCTGACCCTGGCCTCCATCCTCGGACTCGTCATCTCCAAGCGGCTCGGCCTGCGGGCGAAGCTGATCGCCGCCGGAGACACCAACCCGCTGCGCGCCCACGGCGGCCCGATCAACGAGGGCCAGACCGTGCGGCTCGGCGAGGTGGGTCAGCTGCTGGCGACCGTCGCGCTGTCGACGCTCGTGATCGAGGCGGGCCTCGCGGTGCTGCTCTACCCGTCGCTGCTGGCCAGCGGCGTCGACCCCCTCAGCGCCCTGTGGGAGGCGCCGTACTACGCGGCGATGGCCTTCACCAACACCGGGTTCGCCCCCAACGCCGAGGGCATCGCCCCGTTCGCCACCAACTACGTGCTGCTCACGCTGCTCATGGCGGGGGTCTTCCTCGGCTCGATCGGCTTCCCCGTGATCTTCGCGCTGTGGCGCCACCACCTGCACGTGCGGCGCTGGTCGCTGCACGCCAAGCTCACCCTCATCACGACGGTGATCCTGTTCTTCGTCGGCGCCGCCGTCTTCCTGCTGCTCGAGTACGACAACCCGAAGACGTTCGGTGGGATGGATGCCTGGGACACGACCTTCCAGGCCTTCTTCCTGTCGGCCATGACGCGTTCGGGCGGCTTCTCGATCGTCGACATCGGCGAGCTGCACGGATCGTCGCTGGTGGTCGGCTCGATGCTCATGTTCGTGGGGGGCGGCTCGGCATCCACCGCCGGCGGCATCAAGGTGACCACACTCGCCGTGCTCGCCCTCGCCGTCTGGTCGGAGGCGAAGGGGCGCCCGAGCGTGCAGGCCTTCGGCCGCCGCATCCCCAGCGACGTGCAGCGGGTCGCGCTGTCCGTCGTCGCGTGGGGGTCGACGATCGTCGCGGTGTCGACCATCACGATCGCCCAGATCACGCGATACCCGGTCGAATACGTGCTGTTCGACGTGGTCTCGGGCTTCGCCACCGTGGGACTGTCCACGGGCATCACGCAGGACCTCCCCGACCTCGCCGTCTACGTCATGGCGGCGACGATGTTCATGGGTCGTGTGGGTACCGTCACTCTCGCTGCGGCCGTGGCCGCGACGAGCCGATCGCAGCATTACTCGCTGCCCGTCGAAAGGCCGATCGTTGGTTGAGCAGATCCGGAGCGATGCTCCCGTCCTGGTGATCGGCCTCGGCCGCTTCGGAGCCGCGTGCGCCGGCGAGCTCGACCGACTCGATCGCGAGGTGCTCGCGATCGACGACAACCTCGAGCTCGTGCAGAAGTGGTCCGAGCGCGTGACGCACACGGTGCAGGCCGACGCCAAGAACATCGAGGCGCTCAAGCAGATCGGCGCCCAGGACTTCCAGGTGGCCGTCGTCGCGGTGGGATCCTCCATCGAGGCGTCCGTGCTGATCACGGCGAACCTGGTCGACCTCAAGGTGCCGCAGATCTGGGCCAAGGCCGTCTCGCAGTCGCACGGCAAGATCCTCGCCCGCGTCGGGGCGAACCACGTCATCTACCCCGAGCGCGAGGCCGGCGAGCGGGTCGCGCACCTCGTCAGCGGCCGGATGCTCGACTTCATCCGCTTCGACGACGACTTCGTGCTGGCCAAGATGTATCCGCCGAAGTTCATCCGCGGCATCGGCCTGAACGAGTCGGGCGTGCGCTCCAAGTACAGCGTGACGGTGGTCGGGGTGAAGAGCCCGGGCAAGCCGTTCCGCTACGCCGAGGCCGACACCGTGGTCACCAACCACGACCTCATCATCGTGTCGGGCACCAACAGCGACATCGAGCGTTTCGCCTCCCTCGACCGCTGACCGCGCATCCGCGCCCGCGAGAAACCATCTACGGCGCGAGAAACCCTGCCGTGCGTGCTTTCTCGGCTCGCCGGTGGTTTCTCGCGGCGGCGCGGGGGCTCCTCCCCAGGCGGGGGTGGTAA
>NZ_JBXAFF010000086.1:0-3880 GCF_058792815.1 Microbacterium sp. MPR-TSA4 | reverse complement strand
CTGGGGGCGGGGCGGGGGCGCGAGTCCCGGCATCCCCCGAACCCAACTGCAAGGCCTCCCGGGCGACACGCCGCACCGGATGCCGCCGCCACGGCGCGCCGCGCCTGCGCCCTTGCAGTTAGGCCCCGCCGTCACCGAGCACCGCGACCACCGCCACCGCCGCTTCGGCAGCCCGAGTCCCGGCATCCCCCAAACCCAACTGCAAGGCCTCCCAGGCGACACGCCGCACAGGATGCCGCGACCACGGCGCGCCGCGCCCGAACCCTTGCCGTTCGGTCTCCGCCGTCACAGCGCGGCACGACCACCGCCGCCGCCGCGTCGGCCAAGCCCGACTCCCGGCATCCCCAAACCCAACTGCAAGGCCTCCCGGGCGACACGCCGCACAGGATGCCGCGGCCACGGCGCGCCGCGCGCGAAACCTTGCAGTTCGGCCACCCGCGGCCACCCGCAGCCACCCACAGCACCCCCGTAGCACCCCGCAGGCGCACCACCCCCGCGGTCAGGCGGTGGCGCCCTCGGCGTCCACCAGAGCGGCCGCCGTCTCGAGACCGCGGATCGCCTCCCGGGGCGACGTGCGCACGAGCGCGAACGCGGCGACGACGAGACCCGTCACGGCGTCGCCGAGACGCGTGCGCCCGACAGCGGATGCCGCGGGCACCGCGGCGTCGACTCCGCGGGAGATCGCCGCGTGCAGCTCGGCGCGGTAGTCCTCGATGACGCGGGCCACCTCGGCGTCGCGCGACACCGGGGCGCCGGCGGCGTTGATGAGGAGGCAGCCGTGGGTGGCGGGCATGGACCCGACCCGGCCGAAGGCGACGGTGAGTCCCCGCAGATACTCGGCGAGCGCCCGCTCCTCGACGGCAGCGGCCTGGAGGGGAGCCAGGCGCGGACGGACGATCTCGTCCAGATAGCTCTGCACGGCTTCGTCGAACAGTCCCCGCTTGGAGCCGAACGCGTTGTAGATGCTGGAGCGGTTCAGCCCCGTGGCGGCCTCGAGCCCCGCGATGGACGCGTCCTCGTATCCGTGCTCCCAGAAGAACTGCCGTGCGGCGCGCACGACCGCCGCACGATCGAACTCACGACTCCTGGCCACGGCATCCGCCCACTTTCCGAAACGACCGTTTCAGTATATATTGAACCAGTCAGTTCAGAAACAGGAGGATCCCCCATGGTCATCGTCGGTCTCGTGCTCGCCTCCCTCGCGGCACTCCTGCACGTCTTCATCTTCTGGCTCGAGTCGATCGCGTGGACCACCCCCCGGGCGCGGGCGACGTTCGGCACGAGCGAGACGGAAGCCCAGGCCACGCGCGAGATGGCGTTCAACCAGGGGTTCTACAACCTGTTCCTCGCGATCCTCGTCGCCGTCGGCGTCATCCTCTTCGCCACGGGCGCCACCGCCCCCGGAGCGGCTCTCGTCTTCGCCGGCGCCGGCTCCATGGCCGCCGCGGCGCTCGTCCTGCTGCTGTCGAGCCCCGACAAGGCGTCCGCCGCGCTGAAGCAGGGTGTCCTCCCCGCGCTCGGCGTGATCGCGCTGGCCATCGGCCTTCTCATCTGACGCCACCCGCGTCCCCTCCCGCCCCACCCACCGGGCTCCGACCCGCACAGCCCGACCCCATCCCACAAGGAGAACGAATGACAGACGCCACCAGCACCCAGATCCAGCTCGCCGCCCGCCCTGTGGGGTGGCCGACGCACGACGACTTCCACGTCGCGCAGGTCACCTACGGCGCCCCGCAGCCGGGCGAGGTGCGCGTGCGCAACGAGTTCGTGTCCGTCGACCCCTATATGCGGGGACGTATGAACGACACCCGCAGCTACGTCGCGCCGTACGCCCTCGGCGAGACCATCACCGGCGGCGCCGTCGGACGCGTCGTGGCCTCGGCATCCGACGACCTTCCGGTGGGCACCGTCGTGCTGCACCAGCACGGATGGGCGGACATCGTGCAGGCGGATGCCGCGACCTTCCGCGCCATCCCCGAGATCCCCGGCGTGCCGCTGTCGCTCAACCTGCACATCCTCGGCATGACCGGCCTCACCGCCTACGTCGGTCTCACCGCGATCGCGCACCTGAAGCCCGGCGACACCGTCTTCGTCTCGGGCGCCGCCGGCGCGGTGGGCACCGCCGTGGGCCAGATCGCCAAGCGCCTCGGCGCCGGCCGGGTCATCGGCTCGGCCGGGACGGCGGAGAAGGTCGCCCTCCTCACCGAGAAGTACGGCTACGACGCCGCTTTCGACTACAAGTCCGGCGACGTGCGCACGCTGCTCGCCGAGGCCGCCCCCGAGGGCATCGACGTGTTCTTCGACAACGTCGGCGGCGACCACCTCGAAGCCGCCCTCGACGTCTTCAACGACGGCGGCCGCGCGGCCCTCTGCGGCGCGATCACCGGCTACAACACGACCGAGCGCACGCCGGGCCCCGACAACATGTCGAACATGATCACCCGCGCCCTCACCATGCAGGGCTTCACCCTCGCGGCGTACCTGCACCTCGCGCCCGAGTTCCAGCAGCGCATGTCGGGCTGGTTCGCCGACGGCGGCATCGTCTACGACGAGACGATCGTCGACGGCATCGAGAACACCGTCGACGCCTTCCTGTCGATGATGCGCGGCGCCAACACCGGGAAGATGCTCGTCCGCATCTGAGCCGCACCCGACCCGCGGAGGCCCGCCGCATCGGGGTCGCGTCCGCCCTGTGACAACCGTCACGGCGGATCGCGGCCCCGATTCGCGTCGTGGGCACCCCCGCGCGGCGCGCGCCGACCCTCTCGCGCGGCGGCCGGCCGAGCGCTCCCCGCGGGCGTCAGCGCAGGGCGAGCAGCCGGGCGGTGTCGCCGAAGACCTCGAGCCCGGCGCACGCACCGACTCCCTGCAGCAGCACCCGCCCCGCGGCATCCGTGTGCCGGATCATCACCCGGGCGTCGAGCGTCTCCTCCACCCGCTGGTGCATCGCGGTGCGCAGCGGCGCGTGCAGCAGACCGCCCCGCACGCGCTCGGCCTCGAGCTCGAGATGCCCGTCGGGTCCGCTCATGCTCCAGCGCACCCGATCGTCGTCGATCTGCAGGCTGCGCTCGCGGGAGCGGTTGTAGGTGGTCCAGCGGTGCAGTCGGCCGCTGTGACGAAGCCCCACGATCGACCCGCGGAACGATCCGCGCAGCCACGGGATGATCGCCACGGATGCCACGAGTGAGGCATCCGTCGGCGCGTCGTCGACCGTGTCGATGTGGTTCGACGCCAGCCAGACGTAGCCGGCGGGAAACGCCTGACCCCAGTCCTTCTCGATGTAGCCGCGTCCGCCGTCGAACGCGACCTCCGCGCCCTCGACCTCCAGCGTGCCGGCGAGCCCGTGCCCGAAGGAGACGACGCCGTGGAAGCACTCCATGAACGGCACGAGCCCGTACCAGCCCATGATCCCGGGTTCGCGGGCGGTGACCGGCCACGGTTCGAGGGCCGTCGTGTACGAGATCCGCCCGCGAAGCTGCGGCAGATCGAGCACCGCACCTTCGGCGTCGAACACGTTCGCCCCGACGCGCACTTCGAACCGTCGATCGGATGCCGAGAACTCCGCCGGATCGTAACGGTGGTACCACGACCTCCCCGAGACCCCGTCGAGCACCTGGACGAACGCCTCGTCCACCGGCATCCCGCCGCGCCCGTCGCCCCGGAAGACCCCCGGGATCACCGCCCAGCGCTGCGCCCGGTCGGCCGTGACGAGCTTGACGTACCAGCCCTCGAAGAAGGGCCGCCCGGCCCCACAGCCGTGGAAGGCCTCGGGATGCCGCGCCCCCCGCAGATACGCCATCGGAGTCCGCATGCGGCTCACCCTACGCCCGGCCCGGGACGTTTCGACTCGCTGCGCTCGCTCGACGACTGGGGGGTGGGG
>NZ_JBXAFF010000085.1:0-4057 GCF_058792815.1 Microbacterium sp. MPR-TSA4 | reverse complement strand
CCGCGAGCCGCCACGGCACGGACGAGCCGCTATGGCCTGGGCGGTGCGCGCGATGGCGGCTCGCACGCGGGATAGCGGTTGGCGGGTGAGGGGGCGTCCTAGGCTGGGCGCATGAGCAGCGAGCGTCGCGTCCACCTGTCCCGGTCCGCCCGTCCCGCCTACGACGCGCTGGAGGCCTTCTCCCAGACGGTCGGCACCATCGCGGCCGACGCGGGGATCGACGCGCGGCTGCGGGAGCTCGTGCTCATCCATGCCTCCCAGCTCAACGGCTGCGCCTACTGCGTGCGGGTGCACGTCGACCGCGGCGTGGCGGCAGGACTGACCGCCGACGACATCGCGCAGTTGGCGACGTGGCGCGAGTCGGGCGTCTTCTCGGCCCGTGAACGCGCCGCTCTCGAGCTCGCCGAGTGCTACGTCTTCATCCACGAGGAAGGCGTGCCGGACGAGGTCTACGACCGCGTGGGCGGCATCCTCTCCGAGCCGGAGTACGTCGCGATCAGCTGGCTCCTCGTCTCGATCAATGCGTTCAACCGCATCACGATCGCCGGGGCGTACCCCGTCCCGCCGCGCGGGGGCGAGGCGGCGGCCGCAGCAGCGGGGAGCGGCACCGCATGACGCTGGTGCCCGGAGCGCTCAACTTCCGCGACGTCGGCGGGCTGCCGGCGGGCGCGGCGGCGACGAGGCCGCGGGTGCTCTTCCGCTCCGGCAACCTCGCTCGGCTGACCGGCGAGGGATGCCGCGCGCTCGCGGATCTCGGCGTGCGCCGGATCGTGGATCTGCGCGCCGACGACGAGGTCGCCACCGAGCCGAGTCGCGTCGACGGCCTCGGCCTCGAGACGGTCCGCATCCCGCTGTTCGTCGGATCGGTCGGATCCTTCTTCGCGGAGGACAGGTCGCTCGCGCAGATGTACCGCGAGCTGGTGGACGGCTCGGCGCCGCAGCTCGTGGAGGCCACGCGCGCGGTCCTGGGCGCGCAGCCCGTGCTCGTGCACTGCACGGTGGGCAAGGACCGCACGGGCGTGACGATCGCGTTGCTGCTGGCGGCGGCGGGCGTCGACGAGGACGCGATCGTCGCCGACTACGCCCGGACGGAGGAGCTGCTGCCGCCGGAGCGGAACGGGCGCGTGCTGGCGTATCTGCGCACCCTGCATCCCGACGCGCGCCATCTCGACGACCTCGTGACGCGTTCACCGGCCACGGTCATGCGGGATCTCCTCGCCGATGTGCGCGGCCGCTACGGCGGCGCCGCCGACTACCTGCGCGCCCACGGACTGACGGTGGACGAAGTGGCGGCCCTGCGCACGCACCTCATCGCAGAATGAGGTAAGGCTCCCCTTAACAGGGCGTATGATGGGGGTCATCATGACTTCCCTCGCGACACGTGCCGTGCACGACTCGACCGCCTGCAAGGCGTCGCGTCACGCGCGCGTGCAGCACCTCATCACGGCCGACGAGAACGCGCTCGCCGAGCTGGAGGCGCTCGTCGCGACCCTGCCGATCTGCTCGACCGGCCGCGTCTTCGTCGAGGTTCCCGACGCGTCGTGGATCGCTCCGATCACCGTGCCCGCCCGGATGGTGCTCACGTGGCTCGATCGATCGGCGCGCAGCGGCGAGCCGGGCACGGGCCGGGCGTGCGCCCCGGGGCAGGCGCTGAGCCGCGCCGTCACCGCCTGGGCCGACGAGATGCTCTGCGACGACGCCGTCTCCGACGAGGCCGCGGCGGACGACACCGACGGGCTTCGGCCCGCGTCGGATGCCGCGTGCGTCGACGGCACGCGCATCCACCTGCTCGGGGGCTTCCTCGGCACCGCCGACATCTTCGATCACCTCACCGAGCGTCTGGGCATCGCCGCCGCGGCGGTGCACACGCCCGCCCGCTTCGGGCTCGTCAGCTCCCGCTGACCCGCGCGCCCTTCGTCGACGAGCCGCGTGGCACGTAGTTGCCCTCCTCCAGCCCGGCGAGGATCTCGAAGCGGTTCGTCAGCGGATCCCGACCGGCCACGGCGTACAGCAGCGGCATGAGGAAGCCGTAGCGGCGCCACTGGCGCGCGTGCACGGCCTCGTGCCGCAGCACCGCGTCGCCGATGTGCGGCGAGCCGGTGAGGAAGCACCCGCCCACGCACACGCCGCCGCGACCGAACGTCCAGGAGGGCATCCCGGTGAAGACCCAGAGCCCGCCCCGGCGCTCGATGCGGCCCGTCGACCACAGCGTCCCCCAGACCCAGCCCACCGCCGTGCCCCACCAGTAGCCGGCGCGGCTCACCGGCGAGTCGAGGAGGATGCTGGGGATCAGCGCGTCCAGGCGTCGCCCGCGCGCCACGGCCCGGGCGGCACGGGCCTGCCAGCCGGGAGGCGGAGTGGCGATCACGCGAGCGCGCCGACCACGCGGAGGATCGTCCCGAGATCGTCGACGGCCGCCGCGGGCGAGGCCGGTGCGAACCCGGAGAGGGACGCGCCCGCGAGGGGGAAGCGCGAGCGCACCGCGCCGATCGCGGCGGTCAGCTGCGCGAGCGTGAGCCCGAAGGGGACCGGACGGGAGACACCCGCGAGCACCGCCGGGTCGAGCACGTCGAGATCGACGTGGATGTACACGGCCTGCGCGCCGGTGGCCGCCACCGCGTCCACGAGCGCGCTCGCCTCGGCGGCGGCATCCGCGTCGACGACGCGCACCGCGCTGGTGTCCAGGAACGCGCGTTCCGGCTCGTCGAGCTCGCGGGTGCCGACCAGCACGGTGCGATCCTCCGCGACGGCGCCGCCGCCCGGGAGCGCGGAGGTCGCCACGACCGCACGGAGCGCCATCCCGGCGAACGCGCCGGAGGGCGAGGTGGTCGGGGTGTGGAGGTCGCCGTGCGCGTCGAACCACACGACGGCGAGGTCGGTGTGCGTCCGGGCGGCGTGCGCGATCGCGGGAAGGGCCACGCCGCAGTCGCCGCCGATGACGAGGGCGGGCTCGTCGCCGGTCGCCAGGGCGGCGCCGACGGCCTCCGCGACGCGGTTCAGGGCGCTGAAACGGCGGATGCCCGTCTCGAGCTCTTCGCCGGCCTCCGCCGGGACCTCGACGCGCGTCGTCGCGGCGCGCGGGAGGTCGCCCGCGATCGCCTCGGCACCGTCGACGAGCAGCATCGCCCGCGGGGCGGGCGAGCCCTGCCACTGCGGCACCACCAGGAAGCGTGTCATGCGGTCATCCTTCCGTCGCCGCGGGCTGTCCCGGGGCTCCCGCGTCGGGCGGGGCCCCGGAACGTGCGCGCCGTTCCTACTGCTCGAGCGCCGCCGTGGGGCTGCCGCCGCTCTTGAGCGCGGCCAGCCGCGCCTCGACCTCGGTGAGCTCGCCGACGTCCTCGAGCTCGTTGAACTGGGCGTCGAGGCTGGATGCTGCCAGCTCCGCCTTGCCGGCGGCGAGGGCTTCCTGGCGACGGACCTTGTCTTCGAAGCGTCCGAGCTCGCTCGTGGGGTCGAGCACGTCGATCGACTTGACGGCGTCGTGCACCTTGTTCTGCGCCTCGGCGGTCTTCGCGCGCGCCAGCAGCTCGCTGCGCTTCGCCTTGAGCTGCTCGAGCTTCTGCTTCATGCCGTTGAGGCCGTCCTTGAGCTTGTCGACGACCTCCGTCTGGGAGGCGATCGTCGGCTGGACGGCCTTGGCCTCGTTCTCCTCGCTGATCTGGCGCTGCAGGGCGATCTTGGCGAGGTTGTCGAACTTGTCGGCATCCGCGGCGTTGCCGGCGGCGCGCAGCTCGTCGGCCTTGCGGCTGGCGGCGAGGGCCTTGTTGCCCCATTCCGCGGCGGCACGGACGTCCTCTTCGTGGTCGCGCTCGAGCAGGCGCAGGTTTCCGATGGTCTCAGCGATGGCGGACTCGGCGTCGGCGATCGAGTTGGTGTAGTCGCGCACCAGCTGGTCGAGCATCTTCTGCGGGTCTTCGGCGGAATCGAGCATCGCGTTGATGTTCGCCTTCACGAGAGTCGAGATGCGGCCGAAGATGGACTGCTTTGCCATCGGTTTTCCTTTCCTAGCGGGAAACTGCGGGGACTGCGAGGTCAGTGGTGGTGGGCGGGGGAAGGG
>NZ_JBXAFF010000084.1:0-4652 GCF_058792815.1 Microbacterium sp. MPR-TSA4 | reverse complement strand
GCCCCGCTCGGCCCCGTCCGGCCCCGTCCCGCCGCGGCGCCGGCGCGATCATCCTCCGTCCATTCCCGCCCCGGCCCTCTTCTGCGGGGAGGGGGTGGTGATGCGGTCGGGGTTGACGCATCGGCGGGCGATCATCGTCGGGGCCGGGCAGGCCGGGCTCGCGGTGGCCGCCGCGCTGATCGGGTTGGGGTTCCGGCCGCAGCAGGAGTTCGTGGTCGTCGACGCCGCCACGGACCGGCAACGCAGTTGGGCGTCCCGGTGGCATTCGATGCGGCTGCTATCCGACGCCCGCCACAGCACGCTGCCAGTCCGGCCTCTACCGGTGGACCCGCACGAGCACCCGCGGGCGGATGAGATCGCGAACTACCTGGACCAGGTGCAGCACACCCTGGGGGTGGACCCGTTCTGGGGGTTGCGTGTGGTCGGGGTGGAACGCGTCGGTCACGGGTCGGTGCTGCAGCTGCAGACCGCAGAGGGCGACGTGCAGACCCGCAACGTGGTGTGCGCGACCGGCGCCGCCACCCACCCCCGCATCCCTGCGTGGGCGCAGCAGCTGCGGGTGCCCGGGGTGGTGGTGCACAGCGCCCACTACCAATTCCCCCGGCAGGTGCCCACCGGGCGGGTGCTGATCGTCGGCGGCGGAAACAGCGGCGTGCAGCTGGCGCGAGAGCTATCCACCTCCCACGAGGTCACCCTCGCGGTCCGCACCCGGCGCCCGCACCGACCCGCCCGTACCTTCCCCGTCCACGCCCGGGCAGGCTCGTCCTGGCTGGGTCGCCCACCCGCCGTGCAGCCGGTGTTCGGCGACAGCTACCATGCGCTGCGTCACGCGGGTGTGGCGGTCGCCCCGGCGGTGACCGGCGCGGACGGCGGGCAGGTCACGTTCGCCGATGGCAGCACCCTCGCCCCGGACTCGGTAATCCTCGCCACCGGGTACGACCCCGGCGAGGACTGGCTCCCCGCCGAGGCGACCGCAGCCCGGTCCCGCCCGGCGATGACCGGGCTGCCGGGCTTGTTCGTCGCCGGGATCCCCGCCCACAGCCGCCCCGGAGCGGACACCCTCGCCGGGGTGTCCCGGGACGCCGCCGTAATCGCCCGCACCATCGCGGACCGGCCATGACCGCCACCCCGACGACCCTCCAGGACCCGCACGGACGCCCCCAACCCACCCCGCCGAACCGCCGCGCCCGGGCGGTGATGCCATTGGCGATGGCGTTGCCGGTCGCGGCAGCCGCGGCGGTGCTGATGGATCTCGCCTACCCGGAGGTGGGATTCTGGCCGGCCGCGTTCGCCGCGACCGGGCTGCTGCTTCTCGCCCTGATCGGCCGGAGCGTGTGGGGGGCGGTGGCGGTCGGGGCGGTGTTCGGGTTGCTGTTCTTCGGGCTGCTGGTGTCCTGGACGACCCGGTATCTCGGGCCGGTGCCGTGGGCGGCACTGACCGTGGTGGAAGGGACCCTGACCGCGGTCGGGATCATCCCGCTGGCACTCGCCTACCGGTGGGTGCCGCGCGCCGCCCCCGGCCCGGTCGGACGCCTGCTCCTGCTGCCGGGCCTGGTGGCCGCGTTGTGGACGGGCCGGGAGGTGCTGCTGGGCGCCTGGCCGTACGGGGGGCTGCCGTGGGCGCGGCTCGGGATCACCCAAGCCGACAGCCCCCTCGTTCAGACGGTGTCCTGGGTCGGGGTGAGCGGGCTCACCTTCCTGATGGTCTTCACCGTCGCCGCCGCGATCGAAGCCATCCGGACCGGCCGGTGGCGTCGCCCGTTCCCCGCCGCCGTACCCGCCGTCACCACCCTGATGCTGGTCCTGGTCCCGGCGTTTCCCACCACACCGGCCGGGACGATGCGGGTCGGGGCGGTGCAAGGCAACGGCCCGTCCGGGTACTTCGACCAGCGCACCGTGGGGGCGATCGCCCGGGCGCAGGGGGACGCGACCGGCCCGGTGCTCGACGCGGGTGTGGATCTGGTGGTGTGGCCGGAAGGGCTGGATGCTGACCCGTTCCAGACCCCGTGGCTGGCCGAGTATCTCACCGGCATCAGCACCCGGGCAGGTGCCCCGCTGCTGGCGAACGCGGCCACCACGGCGGGCGGCAACATCTACAACACGTCGTTCCTGTGGGACCCGGCCACCACCGGTGCCACGCCGCAGCGGGAGCAGGTGCAGACGCACGCGAAACGCCACCCGGTGCCGTTCGGCGAGTACGTGCCCGACCGGGCGTTCTACACCCTGCTCGCCCCCGACCTGGTCGGGCTGCTGCAACGCGACTACGCGCACGGCACGGACGTGCCGCTGGTCACCGTCGGCGGTGTGCCGGTGGGGTTGGCGATCTGCTTCGACGTGATCTACGACGAGGTCATCGCCGAGAGCATCACCGCCGGTGCGGAGCTGCTGGTGTTCCAGACCAACAACGCCGACTTCCGCGGCACGGACGAGAACCTGCAGCAGCTCGCGGTCGCCCGGATCCGCGCGGTAGAGACCGGCCGTACCGTGGTGAACGTCTCCACCGTCGGCACCAGCCAGATCATCCGCCCCGACGGCAGCACCCTCACCGGTCTGCCCGCCGGACAGGCCGGGGCGCTGATCGCCGACACCGACCTGCGCACCGGCATCACCCCCGCCGTCCTCATCGGGCAAGGCGTCTCCGCTGTCACCTTGTGGGGTGGGCTGGGTGGTCTCGCCCTCACCGGCGCGATCGCCTGGCGGCGGCGCACCCCTGCTGTGGCCTGACTAGGCATGCCCGCCAGACAACCCGGGGTTATCCTGCGGGTGGGAGGACGAGGCGGCGGATCTCCGCAGCGATCAGATCTGGTTCTGTGGCGGGGATGTAGTGGCCGGAGCGGGCAGCGACCACGTGCCGGCCCTGCCGGGACTGTGCGGCCCGATACCGCCCGGCGGCGGTCGCGGCATCCCGGACCCGTCGCGGCATCCCGTCCGCGAGACTGCCGGAGATGACGGTGACCGGGACATCGGGCAGCGCCGGCGGGTCGCCCTGCCAGGCGTGCAGCTCGGTGAGGAAGGTGCGCGCTTGCCGACCCTGGGTGACCACCACCGCGGGCCGGAACGCCTCCCGGTGAAGATCGGCCCGCACATCCTCGGGCATCCCCTCCCCGAGGAACCGGAAGAACCGCTCCAGCATCCCCACCCGGGCCAGCACCCACTCCACGGCGATCACGATCTTCTCCCCGACCCGGAACCGCATACCGAACAGGAGGTCCGCTGCCTCATCGGTCGGATCCACCAGCACCAGCCCGGCCACCCGGTCCGGGCGGCGGGACGCGGCCAGCCGCACCATCGGGCCGCCCGCGGAATGCCCCACCTGCACGAACCCGCTGCTCGGCTCGAGGCCGTCCAGCAGATCGTTCAGGTCGTCGGCCATCCGGTCCAGGGTGCGCCCTGCACTATCCGGGACGGACCGACCCAGCCCCGCCCGGTCATACACCACGGCCCGCGTGAACGCGGCGACCCGGGTCTGCACCGACGCCCAGGTGGAGCGGGTCGCCGCCGATCCCGCCTCGAACACCACCGTCGGCACCCGGGGCCCCGGCGGGGCCCGGCAGCACCATCGCATAAGGGGCGCGCCCGCCACGGGTGCGCACCCACACCGGCTCCCCCTGCGTGTGCACACGCTCCCCCGCCATGACCCGCCCTACCGGTCCGTGCCCTGGCGGGAGGCGCCGGTCGCGGCGCGGTGGGCCTTCTCCCGCAGGGCCAGCAGGGCGAGGGTGTCGTCCTTGATCTGGGTGCGGCCGAGGATGCCCCAGTGCGCGCTCAGGTGGTCTTCGAGGTAGCGCAGCACCCGGGCGAACGGGACGGTGTGCCACGGCGCCCCCGCCCCGGGCGGGGAGGTGGGGTTGCCGAACACGACCGTGCGGATCGTGCGCCCTTCCGGCGCCACCGTCCGTCCCGTTTCCAGCAGTTCGGCGACCAGCCGGGCGGCATCGGTCGGGGCGCAGCACCCGAACCGGGTGAACGCGGCTTCCAGCACGGCCGGGTCCCGCATCGCCGGGTTGGGGTGCGGGCGGCCTTCCTTGACCTCGCCGACGATCATGTCCGCTCCGCCCCCGGCACCCAGGGCCGGGTCCAGCGGTGCGTCGACGGTCCCGGACGCTCCCGGTGCGCGGTGCAGCCGTACGGCGAGGATGTCCAGGTCGGTGATGGTGCGGGGACCGCCGGGACCGGTGGCGTCCAGCACGGGGTATTCGGCGACGGTGAAGTAGCCGTTGACCCGCAGGTACGCCTGCACCAGCCCGACCGCCGTGTCCACCCTCTATCTCCGACCGGGTTATCTGGCCGGTCAGGCGGCGTGCGCGTAGCGGGCCGGGTCGGCGTCGAACAGCGGCCCGCACTCGGCGCAGCAGAACCAGTACCGGCTGCCCTGGTAGTCGCGGAACAGGCCGCGCTGCTCGGCCCAGGCCGGGTCGACCTGGTTGCCGGGCATCACCGGACAGGTCACCAGGTTCGTCGCCCCCGCCGGCGGCTCGTGATGGTGATGCTCGTGCGCACCATGCTCGTGTCCTCCATGGTCGTGCCCGTGCGTGTGGTCGTGCCCGGAGTGGTCGTGGTCGTGGGACATGGTGTGTCTCCTTCTCGAGCGATGGTTAGGCCTGGACGGGCGCGGGCTCTCGGGTGGCGGGGGCGCCGGCACGGGTCGGGGT
>NZ_JBXAFF010000083.1:0-4756 GCF_058792815.1 Microbacterium sp. MPR-TSA4 | reverse complement strand
AGGGATGCCGGGCGACACGCCGCGGCATCCGCTCACCCCGCGGCGCGCCGCGCGACAGACCTTGCAGTTCGGGACGCAGGAGGATCGACGGGCGCGGCGAGCCCTTGCAGACCGGGCGCCGCACGGGCGCCGACGCGGACCGCCACCAGCCATCGCACGCCGCACGCACCCCAACCTGTCCCGCGCCGCCGCCCGGCCGCGCCCGACCTGACCCGCCGCAGCCTGAAGGGGAGCCCAACTGCAAGGGATGCCGGGCGACACGCCGCGGCATCCGCTCACCCCGCGGCGCGCCGCGCGACAGACCTTGCAGTTCGGGACGCGGGAGGATCGACGGGCGCGGCGAGACCTCGCAGACCGGGCGGGTCAGCCCCGCGGGGTCTTGATCAGCGCGCCGGCGACGAGGAAGACGATCGCGGCCGCCGGCTGCACGAGCGACCAGACCACGCCGTCGAACCCGAACGGAAAGACCGGGTTCCACACCACGGCGATCACGGCGAAGACCGCCGCCCACACCCACTGACGCGCCTGCACGGCGAACCAGCCGACGATCAGCGCCAGGATCGCGACGACGAAGAGCACGACGATCCCCCAGCCCGCCGTCAACAGCACGGGCGCGAGGAACAGCACGGCGGCCGCGATCAACGCGGGGGCGAGGGCGTTGCGCTGGAACGTCGGCTCGCTCGGCTTCGCGCCACTCATGCGGTCGCCTCCGACACGGCATCCACCGCAGGATCGATCATCGTCATACCGGCAAGCGTGGCACGGTCGAAGGCGGGCAGCAGCGCGGCGGCCTCGGCGAGCGAGATCGTGCGTTGGATGAGATCCTGCGGGCGCAGTCGCCCGGCCGCGATGAGCTCGAGCATCGCCGGATAGTCGACGGCGGCCATACCGTGGCTGCCGAGCAGATCGAGTTCCCAGGCGATGGCCCGCGCCATCGGCATCCCCGACAGCCCGGTCTCCGACGGGAGCAGCCCGACCTGCACGTGCCGACCGCGGCGACGCAGGCTCAGCACGGCATCCGTCGCGGTCTGTTCGGCGCCCACCGCGTCGATCGACACGTGTGCGCCTCCCCCGGTGATCCGGTGGACGGCGTCGGGCACATCCGTCCCGTCGGCGAGCACCACGGCGTCGGCGCCCAGAGCGGATGCCGCGGCCAGCGCCGCCTCCGTCCGGTCGACGGCCACGACGTGCGCACCGAGCGCGCGGGCGATCATCACGACGCTCAGTCCCACCCCACCGGCGCCGACCACGACGACCCATTCACCGGGCTGCAGCCGGGCGCGGGCGGTCAGGGCGCGAAACGCCGTCGCGAAGCGGCATCCGAGTGAGGCGGCCGCGGCGAACGACACGTCGTCGGGGATGCGCACGAGGTTGGTGTCGGCGGCGTGAAGGGCGACGCGCTCGGCGAACGAGCCCCAGTGCGTGAACCCGGGCTGCTGCTGGTCGGGGCACACCTGCGCGTCGCCGGCGCGGCACCACTCGCACGCCCCGCAGCCGCACACGAACGGCACGGTCACCCGGTCGCCGACCGCGAAACGCTCGACCCCCGCGCCCGTCTCCACGACGACCCCGGCCAGCTCATGGCCCGGAACGTGGGGCACCGCGATGTCGTCGTGGCCCACCCACGCGTGCCAGTCACTGCGGCACAGGCCTGTCGCCCGCACCTCCACGACGACGCCGCCTGCGGGTGCGATCGGGTCATCGACCTCACGCACCTCCAACGGCTCGCCGACGGCATCCATCACCACTGCACGCATCCGGGCCCTTTCGTCCCCTTCACGCTAGCCGGTGACGCGGCCCGTCCATTCCTGACCGTTTGGCACCAATCGTTGCCGTTTCCCCAGATCCGCGCGGGAAAGGAGCATACTGCACAGACAGGAGATCATTCTCACGTCGTCGACGGCTACCCTGTCCTCCCCCCTTCAGACAGGTGCCGCCATGGCCACGTCCCGCTCGTTCCCTCCTTTTCTCACGGTCCTCACCGGCCTCGCTCTCGCCGCGTCGCTGGCGATGATCGCCAGCTCGTCCGCGTCGGCGGCAACGGTGATCGACGGCCCGGTGGACCTCGGCACGGCCGCGCCCTACGGTGTCCTCGGCGCCAGCGCCGTCACGAACACCGGACCCACCGTCGTGAACGGAGATCTCGGAATCTCCCCGGGCACCTCGATCACGGGCTTCGGGGCCGCGCCGGACGGCGTCGTCAACGGCACGGTCCATCAGACCGACGCTGTGGCCGATCAGGCGCAGAGCGACGCCACGACCGCGTACGACGTCGCCGCCTCGCTGAGCCCCACCCAGACGGGCATGACGGAGCTCAACGGGCTGTCGCTCACGCCGGGTGTCTACTCCGGCGGCACCCTCGGCCTGGCCGATACGGGTGAGTTGACTCTCGCCGGCAGCGCGGACTCCGTGTGGGTCTTTCAGGCCGCCTCGACGTTGACGATCGGCTCGGGCACGCGCATCATCATCACCGGTGGCGCCAGCTCCTGCAACGTGTTCTGGCAGGTCGGCAGCTCGGCGACCATCGGCACCGGTGCGCAGTTCCAGGGCACCGTGCTCGCTGACCAATCGGTCACCGCCACCACGGGCGCGGTCGTCGTCGGACGACTCCTCGCCCGTAACGGCGCCGTGACGCTCGACACGAACACGATCACCGCGCCGAGCGGCTGCCCGACTCCCGGAACGCCGTCGGAGACCATCGCTCCGGTGATCACCTCGGCCGGGCCGACCGGCGCAACCGCCGGGACGCCCTACTCCTTCACGGTCACCGCCACCGGCAACCCCGCCCCCACGTTCACGGCAACCGGCCTGCCTGTCGGGCTGAGCCTGGACGGCGCGACGGGCGTCATCTCGGGCACCCCCACGACACCGGGCACATCGACGGTGACGATCACCGCATCCAACGGCACCTCGCCGGACGACACGACCGTCGTTCAGGTCACCGTCGCCCCGTCGGCGACCGCGCCTTCGGCGAGCCCCCTCTCCCCTCCGGCGGGTGGTGACGTCGGCGGCGACCACACCCCCGCGGAGCTGGCGGCGACGGGCGGCGACTCCACCGTGCCGCTCGCTGCGGCGGGCCTCCTTCTCGTGGGCGGCGTCGCCCTGACCACGATCGCTCGTCGACGTCGATCACGACGTATCTGAGTTCCCCCCGCCCGCTGAACATCGAAGGAACCCCATGAAGACCGTCATCGTCCTCCTCGCCATCTGGCTCATCCTCAGCATCGTCGGCTTCGCCATCGAGGGGCTGTTCTGGCTCGGGATCATCGGCATCGTGCTCTTCCTCGCCACCGCGGCCTTCGGCGCTGTCCGCCGCTCCGCCGGCAAGGCCAAACGACGCGCCTGATCCACGGGCGACATCCGTCCGCCCACCGGGTGTCACCGGCACGTCCGGCGGGGCGTTCTGTCAGGCCGTCGCGGCGGTCCCGTCCGGCTGCGCGACCGGAGCGTGCGCGGCCGGTGCAGCCAGCGCGGCGGGTGCGGCGGCATCCGCGTACGCCCTCGCCTGGCGCACGAACAGCATGAGCCACGCGAACAGCAGGCCGGCGATGATGAACTCCGACCCGGTGAGGTTGTAGTAGTCGACGGGTACCCAGAGGGCGACGGCGACGAGGATGCCCGCGACCACCAGCACCGAGAAGACCGCGATATCGCGGCCGATCCCGGGCACGAGCGTCAGCAGGCAACCCACGAGCACGCCGAAGACGACGACCATCCCGGATGCCGCGCCCACGTGAACCGGGAAAGCCACGGCATCCGGGACGAACCCGGCCACCATCAAACACAGGCCGATCACGGCGAGCAGCCACGCGAACAGTCGTGCACGCCGCTGCGCGGTCTCGACATGCGCGCGCAGTCCGATCTCGAGATCGTGGGCGACGAAGTTCGCGAGCGCCGTGATCACCGCACCGGTCGTGATGAGGGAGAGGTTGAACTGGTAGCCGGCGTATCCCGACTCGTTGCCCAGTTCGGAGAAGTGGAACCTCCACCAATCGCCCTGTGAGGCGCTGACCATGCTCGCCAGCGTGCCGATGAACAAGACGAGAGTGGCCAGGGAGGCGACCCCGGTCGAGGTGACCCGCGCGCCCGAGGCCGACGCGACGTAGGTCATCGCTCCGACGGCAGCGGCGGCGAGGGCAGCGGCACCGAACGGGTCGATCGTGAGGCCGCGGAATCCCAGCTGGAACAGCTCCGCGACGGCCACCACCACCAGCGCCGCGAGCATCATCATCGCGGCCGACAGTGCGATCAGGTCGGTGGCCCGCTTGGCGCGCGGCAGACTGTTGCGCCACGCGAGATATCCACGGCGCCGTTCAAGGGCGAACGAGACGGCGAAGGCGGGACCGGCCGCGATCGCCGCGAGCAGCGCCGCCAGGCTCCCGACGGATTCGCCGCCGCCGAGCGGCATCCGTACCCCACCCATGACGAGCACCGTCGCCGCCGCTGCGACAAGAGCGGCGCCCAGCGCCCACCGTGTCGCTCGGGCCTCGACCGTCGGGGAGAAGCGGGGCGTCTCGGATGCCGCGTGGTGCGTCCGTCGCGCGGGAGACGTCCGCCATCTGCTCACGCGTCGAGCTTACTTTCGGCCCCGCCCGCACCGTCCGCCGCCGGGCCAGGACTTCGCCGGCCTGCTGCTTACCACCCATGACCCGAACTGCAAGGCCACCGCGGGGACACGCCGCCCGGGCGCGCGTCGCACCGGCGTGTCGCCCGGCATCCCTTGCAGTTCGGGTGCCGCCGCGCCACGCGCCCGGGC
>NZ_JBXAFF010000082.1:0-5270 GCF_058792815.1 Microbacterium sp. MPR-TSA4 | reverse complement strand
GGGCGGATGCCGGGGGTCAGTCGTGGGCGAGGGCGGCGAGCCAGCGGCGGGAGGCGTCGCGCAGGGCGTCGGCGTCGCCCGCGGGCAGGAGCGCGACCAGGCGGTGCTCGTTGGCGAGGTGCGCCGTGAACGCGCGGTCGATGAGATCGACGCCCTCGGGGGTGAGGCGCACGAGGCGCCGACGGCGGTCGTCGTCGGCATCCGTGCGGACGACGAGGCCGCGGTCGATCAGGCGGTCGACGCGCTTGGTGAGCCCGCCGGTGGTGACCATCGTGTGGTCGGCCAGTTCGCCCGCCGGCAGCTCGTACGGCGCACCGGCGCGGCGAAGGGATGCCAGGAGGTCGAACTCCGCCTCGCTCAGTCCGAACTGCGCGTAGACGGCGGTCAGCTCCGCCGTCAGCGCCGCGGCCAGACGATGGAGGCGGCCGATCACACCCTGCGGCGACGGATCGAGATCGGGGCGTTCGCGGCGCCACTGCTCCTGGACGAGGTCGACGTGATCCTGCACGCCGTCGACTTTACCTTCTGCGGAAGCTATATTCTCTTCCGTGGAAGATAAAAGGATGCGATGGGTTCTCGTGACGGCGATCGCCCCCGTCGCCTGGGGGAGCACCTACTTCGTGACGCGTCATCTGCTGCCGCCCGACGCGGCGCTGTGGGGCGCCGTGATCCGGTGCCTGCCGGCCGGGGTGCTGGTGCTGCTGGTCACCCGGCGACTGCCGCGCGGGGCGTGGTGGTGGCGGTCGGTCGTGCTCGGCGCGCTCACGGTCGGCGGGCTGAACGTCCTCGTCTACGTCGCCGCGCAGCGCCTGGCGACGAGCCTCGCGGCCACGATCATGTCGACGTCGGCCGCCGCGCTGATCGTGCTGAGCTGGATCGTCCTCGGCCAGCGCCCCGCCCTGCGCGCCGCCGCCGGAGCGGTGCTCGGCATCCTCGGCGTCATCGTCATGCTGCAGCCGGGCGGCGGCGAGGCCGACGGCTGGGGCATCGCGGCATCCGTGCTGGCCATGCTCTCCTCGTCGCTGGGATTCGTCCTCACGCGCCGCTGGGGTGCCGACATCCCGCCGCTGACGATGACGGCGTGGCAACTCATCGCCGGCTCCCTCGTCGTCGCGCCCCTCGCTATCGCGGTCGAGGGCGCGCCGCCCGCCCTGGACGGACCGGCGCTGCTCGGGTTCGCGTACGTCATCCTCGTGGCCACGGCGATCGCCTACGCGGCGTGGTTCACGGGCCTCGCCCGCCTTCCCGGTGCGGTCGTCGGGGTGATCGGACTGCTCAACCCCGTCACCGGCGTGCTGCTCGGCGTGTGGCTCGCGCACGAACCGTTCGGACCCGCGCAGATGGTCGGCCTCGCGCTCGTCGTGGTGGGCGTGCTCGCCGGCACGCTGACGCGACCACGAACGGCCGCGATCGAGCCCGCGGAACCCGCGGGACCCGCCGGACCCGCCGGACCCGCCTCACCCGGCCCCGCCTCACCCGCCGCCGCGGAGCTCAGAGCCGGGAATCGACCGCGCGGGTGAGAGCGACGAAACGGCCGTGGTCGCGCAGGTCGTCCAGCAGCACGGCGCGACCGTCCGGTCCCGCGAGCGGGATCTGCCAGTTGGGGTACTCGCGGTCGGTCCCGGGCTGGTTCTGCGCCCGGCGCTCGCCGACGGCATCCACCAGCGCCACCCCGAGCAGCTGCGATGGGGATGCCGTGATCAGCGCGTTCAGGGCCTCGATCACCTCCGCCTCCGACGGGTCGGCGCCCAGCAGCCCGCGGTCGCGCAGCAGCGCCAGCATGGTCGCCTGCTCGGCATCCGCGTCGGCCAGCTCCTCCTCGACCGGACGCGTCAGCAGACCGAGCCGCGCGCGGAGGGCGACGTGCTCGTCGGCCAGATACCCCGCGGTCGGGGGCAGGTCGTGCGTGTTCACGGTGGCCAGCAGCGAGCGGCGGTACTGCTCCGGCGGACGGAAGCCGTCGCCCTCGCGCTCGAACCACAGCACCGAGGTACCCAGCACGCCGCGCGCCGCCAGGTACTCGCGCACCCACGGCTCGACGTTGCCGAGATCCTCGCCGATGAGCACCGCTCCGGCACGGTGGGCCTCGAGCAGCAGCACGCCGATCATCGCCTCGTGGTCGTAGCGGACGTACGTGCCGGCGGCGGGACTCAGCCCCTCGGGGATCCACCACAGGCGGAACAGCCCGATCACGTGGTCGATGCGCAGGGCGCCGGCGTGGCGCAGCAGCGTGCGGATCATGTCGCGCAGCGGGGCGTACCCGGCCTCGGCGAGCGCGCGCGGCAGCCACGGCGGCTGGTTCCAGGTCTGGCCCTGCTGGTTGTACATGTCCGGCGGCGCGCCGACCGCCATGCCGGTGGCGTACATCTCCCGCAGCGACCACGCATCCGACCCCTGGGGGTGCACGCCGACCGCGAGGTCATGCATGACACCGATCGCCATGCCCGCCGCCGTCGCCGCGGCCTGCGCGTCGGCGACCTGCTGGTCGGCGATCCACTGCAGCCACACGTGGAACGCGACGCGGTCGGCCAGGCGCGTGCGCAGCTCGGCGACCAGCGGGGAGCGGATGTCGTCGACCTCGACGGGCCGCTCGCGACCGAGGTAGTGCTCCTCGAGCGCGCACCACAGGGCGAAGTCCTGCAGCGGCTGCCCCTCGCGCGCGGCGAACGCATCGAGCTCGGCGCGGCGCGACGGCGTCAGCGGCACCGCGAAGATCGCGTCGAGGCCGAGTCGTTTGGCGGCCCAGACCGCGTCGCGATCGATGCGGTCCGCGTCGTCGTCCATCGCCGCGACGGGACCGCGGGCGGCCTCGACGACGGCGCGCTCGGTGGGCGTCAGGTAAGCGACCTCCCGGATGTCCTCGGGGCGCACGTACAGCGGCGCCAGGAAGCGGCGGGTCGCGGGGCGGTACGGCGACGGTTCGATCGGACTGGTCACCTCGGCCGCGTGCACGGGGTTGATCAGCAGGAAGTCGGCGCCGCGCTCGCCCGCGATCGCCGCGAGATCGGCGAGGTCGGCGAAGTCGCCGAGGCCCCACGATGCCCGTGAGCGGACGGAGTACAGCTGCGCCATGAGGCCCCAGCCGCGCGTACGTCCGGGACGGGCGGGCGGGTCGCCGAGGCGATCGGGCGTGATCACGAACGGGGCGGATGCCGTGCGGTCGGCTTCGGCGCCGCCGAACGGGCGCTGCTCCGCGCGCACGGTGTGCCACCCCAGCGGCAGGTCGTCGGGCACCGGAATCTCGACCCGCCACCGCAGGATGCCGTCCACCAAACGCGCGGCCGGCCGCTGCTCGGGGATCGTGAGCACGCGCACCGCCCCGTCCTCGAGAGCCACCGTCACGGTCACGTCGTGCCCGTCGAAGACGTGCAGCCACAGCACGCCGACTCCGGCGCGCGTCACGAACGAGGCGGGCAGCAGCTCGCGCCACACCCGCTCCTCCTCGGCGATGAGGGATGCCGTGACCGCAGCATCCGACGAGGCGTCGACGCGCATGGCCGCGAGCACCGCGCGGAGGGTGGATGCCGGGACCTGCACCCGGTCGCCGAAGAACGACCAGTACTCGGTCGCGATGCCGTGCACGGCGGCGAGCCGCACGAGGTCGGGGGTGGGCGCGTCGTCGGTCATGTCGATCCTCCCTCGGCGCCGGTGACGGCGTCTGGGCCCATCCTGGCATCCCCGCCGGGGGCGGCATGCACAGCTCCGCCTCCGTGGGCCGTCGTCGGTGTGAAGACCTCGGAAACAGCAGCTCCGGCGGAGTTGTGCACGCCGGGGCGGGGCTCACGCCTCGAGCTTCTCGATCCGCGCGACGAGCCCGGCGCGGCGGGGAGAGCGGGCCGGCAGCATCTCGAGGGCCAGACGCAGGACCTCGACGTCCTCGGCGCCGTCGTCGGTGTCGGCGTACGCGAGCAGGACATCCACAGACGCCTCCGTCATCAGCGCGTCGCGCAGCGCCAGGCGCACCGAGTCGCGGAACTCCTCCACCCCGGGCGCGACCGAATCGGGAAGCACCCGCCCGCGGTAGGCGGCGAGCGCCACCCGGTGCGCGCCCCGGCCGAGCAGCGCGACGACCTGATGCGCATCGGTGTGCAGCTCCGCGGTGAGGCGGTAGGGCCGGGATGCCGGGACCAGCTGCGGCGCAACCCGCTCCAGCACCTTGCGCAGCCGGACGAGTTCGGGCCTCAGCGTCCCCTCCGCGGCATCCTCGCCGTAGACGAGCTGCCCGAGGCGCTCGGCCGACAACCCCTCGCGGTGCACCGCGAGCATGAGGAGGATCTCGGCGTGCCGCGCCGACAGCTCGGTCACCGTCGCACTGTCGGGGCCGGCGACATCGAGGAGCGCCTTGTCCCGCCCGAGGACGCGGAGCATCGTCGTCGCCGCCCGCGGAGCCGGTGCCGCGCGGCGGATGCGGCTCGGTGCGGGAGCCTGAGCCCGCGCTCTCAGCCGCCCGACGAGGAGTTCGGCTTCCACCGCGCGGGCGGTCGCGTCGACGAGGAGCTGCGCCTGCGGCGTGGCGGCATCGCTGTCGCCGGTGACGTCGATCACCCCGAGCACGCGGCGCGTCTCGGGGTCGTAGACGGGCGCAGCCGTGCAGGACCACGGCTGGACGAGCCGGTTGTAGTGCTCGGCTCCGTGGATCTGCACCGATCGCCCGAGCGCGAGCGCCGTGCCGGGTGCGGAGGTGCCGACCGCCTCCTCCGACCAGTTCGCGCCGGCCACGAAACCCATGTCGCCGGTGAGCGACCGCACACGCCGGTCTCCCTCGACCCACAGGAGTCGTCCCACGGCGTCGCCCACGGCGACGACGACGCCCGAGTCGCTGTCCTCGCCGCCGGGCAGCAGCAGGGAGCGGATCATGTCCATGGCGGCGGCGAGCGGGTGCGCCCGCCGGTAGGCCTCGAGCTCGTCGTCACCCAGATCGAGCGGGGGCAGCCCTTCGGCCCCCACCAGGTGCGCCAGCGACCGGCGCCAGGAATCCTGCACGAGCGGGCGGATCTGACCCAGCCGCGGATCGCCGACGTTGCCGCCCACGAGCTCCTCGTGCGCGCGCTCGATGAGCAGACGCGACGTCTCGGGCGAGACCTCGCGGCGCGATGACCACGGCGAGGGCACGGCGACTCCGTTCACCAATGAGGAGGTGTCGTCAGTCTAAGTCGCGAACCGCCAAGATTCGGCCGAGCCGCCAAGATTCGGCCGGCCCGCCGGATAGCGGCTCGGCCGGGCAGTGGCGGCTCGGCGATCGCGGCGCGGGCGCGGGGCGGGCGCGGGGC
>NZ_JBXAFF010000081.1:3496-5315 GCF_058792815.1 Microbacterium sp. MPR-TSA4 | reverse complement strand
GTCTGTTAACGGGAAATGGCCACCCAGCGTTGGGTGGCCATTTCCTGAAATGAAGTCCGGCGGTGTCCTACTCTCCCACAGGGTCCCCCCTGCAGTACCATCGGCGCTGTGAGGCTTAGCTTCCGGGTTCGGAATGTGACCGGGCGTTTCCCTCACGCTATGGCCGCCGAAACACTATTGATGTTTCATCAAGCACACAACGATCGAAGATCAGTTGTGCAGTTCTCGACCGTACATCGAGAACCACTCAGTGGACGCAAGCACCAAAACGGTGTGTTATCAAGTCATCGGCTTATTAGTACCGGTCAGCTTCACGTGTTGCCACGCTTCCACATCCGGCCTATCAACCCAGTAGTCTGGCTGGGAGCCTCTCGCCCGAAGGCATGGAAATCTCATCTTGAGGCCGGCTTCCCGCTTAGATGCTTTCAGCGGTTATCCATCCCGAACGTAGCTAACCAGCGGTGCTCTTGGCAGAACAACTGGCACACCAGAGGTTCGTCCAACCCGGTCCTCTCGTACTAGGGTCAGATCCTCTCAAATTTCCTACGCGCGCAGCGGATAGGGACCGAACTGTCTCACGACGTTCTAAACCCAGCTCGCGTACCGCTTTAATGGGCGAACAGCCCAACCCTTGGGACCTACTCCAGCCCCAGGATGCGACGAGCCGACATCGAGGTGCCAAACCATGCCGTCGATATGGACTCTTGGGCAAGATCAGCCTGTTATCCCCGAGGTACCTTTTATCCGTTGAGCGACAGCGCTTCCACAAGCCACTGCCGGATCACTAGTCCCGACTTTCGTCCCTGCTCGACCTGTCAGTCTCACAGTCAAGCTCCCTTGTGCACTTACACTCGCCACCTGATTGCCAACCAGGTTGAGGGAACCTTTGGGCGCCTCCGTTACTTTTTGGGAGGCAACCGCCCCAGTTAAACTACCCACCAGGCACTGTCCCTGAACCGGATTACGGTTCGAAGTTAGATATCCAGAGTGACCAGAGTGGTATTTCAACAATGACTCCACGGTAACTGGCGTCACCGCTTCAAAGTCTCCCACCTATCCTACACAAGCCACACCGAACACCAATACCAAGCTGTAGTAAAGGTCACGGGGTCTTTCCGTCCTGCTGCGCGTAACGAGCATCTTTACTCGTAGTGCAATTTCGCCGAGTTCGCGGTTGAGACAGTTGGGAAGTCGTTACGCCATTCGTGCAGGTCGGAACTTACCCGACAAGGAATTTCGCTACCTTAGGATGGTTATAGTTACCACCGCCGTTTACTGGGGCTTAAATTCTCAGCTTCGCCTTACGGCTAACCGGTCCTCTTAACCTTCCAGCACCGGGCAGGCGTCAGTCCGTATACATCGTCTTGCGACTTGGCACGGACCTGTGTTTTTAATAAACAGTCGCTACCCACTAGTCTCTGCGGCCACCACACCCTTTTTGAGGCAAGCTCATATAAGTGGATGGCCCCCCTTCTCCCGAAGTTACGGGGGCATTTTGCCGAGTTCCTTAACCACGATTCTCTCGATCTCCTTGGTATTCTCTACCTGACCACCTGAGTCGGTTTGGGGTACGGGCGGCTAGAACCTCGCGTCGATGCTTTTCTTGGCAGCAGAGGATCACCCACTTTTTATCCGCATCGTGTCTCAGCCTGTAAGAGTCACGGATTTGCCTATGACTCGGCCTACGCACTTGCCCCGGGACAACCATCGCCCGGGTTGGGCTACCTTCCTGCGTCACACCTGTTAATACGCTAACCGCACCAGCATGGGGTCATGCGCTAGCTCCAACGCTCTCACCCCGAAGGGATCGATACAAAGT
>NZ_JBXAFF010000081.1:0-3401 GCF_058792815.1 Microbacterium sp. MPR-TSA4 | reverse complement strand
ACCTGTTAATACGCTAACCGCACCAGCATGGGGTCATGCGCTAGCTCCAACGCTCTCACCCCGAAGGGATCGATACAAAGTAATTCGGGCACTTAGCACCACTGGATTAGTTTGGGCGGTTCTTCGCCGGTACGGGAATATCAACCCGTTGTCCATCGACTACGCCTGTCGGCCTCGCCTTAGGTCCCGACTTACCCAGGGAAGATTAGCTTGACCCTGGAACCCTTGGTCTTTCGGAGGACGTGTTTCTCACACGTCTTTCGCTACTCATGCCTGCATTCTCACTCGTGTGGCCTCCACGGCTGGTTCACACCGCCGCTTCGCTGGCCACACGACGCTCTCCTACCCATCAACACGGCTGGACCACGAAGGCCTACCAATAATGTCAATGCCACAACTTCGGTGGCGTGCTTGAGCCCCGTTACATTGTCGGCGCGGAATCACTTGACCAGTGAGCTATTACGCACTCTTTCAAGGGTGGCTGCTTCTAAGCCAACCTCCTGGTTGTCAGAGCAACTCCACATCCTTTCCCACTTAGCACGCGCTTTGGGACCTTAGTTGGTGGTCTGGGTTGTTTCCCTCTCGACTATGAAGCTTATCCCCCACAGTCTCACTGCTGCGCTCTCACTTACCGGCATTCGGAGTTTGGCTGACGTCAGTAACCTTGTAGGGCCCATCGGCCATCCAGTAGCTCTACCTCCGGCAAGAAACACGCAACGCTGCACCTAAATGCATTTCGGAGAGAACCAGCTATCACGAAGTTTGATTGGCCTTTCACCCCTATCCACAGCTCATCCCCTCAGTTTTCAACCTAAGTGGGTTCGGCCCTCCACGACGTCTTACCGTCGCTTCAGCCTGGCCATGGATAGATCACTTCGCTTCGGGTCTAGGACACGCGACTGAATCGCCCTATTCAGACTCGCTTTCGCTACGGCTACCCCACACGGGTTAACCTCGCCACGTATCGCTAACTCGCAGGCTCATTCTTCAAAAGGCACGCTGTCACCCCTACTAAGGAGGCTCCAACGGTTTGTAAGCAAACGGTTTCAGGTACTATTTCACTCCCCTCCCGGGGTACTTTTCACCTTTCCCTCACGGTACTTGTCCGCTATCGGTCATCTGGGAGTATTTAGGCTTATCAGGTGGTCCTGACAGATTCACACGGGATTTCTCGGGCCCCGTGCTACTTGGGATACTCTTCGCGCCAAGAGAGGCATTTCGACTACGGGGTTGGCACCCTCTATGACCTGGCTTTCAATCCAGTTCGTCTATACCTTCTTGTAACGCCGGCTGCTCGGCAGAACAACCAGAAAAGTCCCACAACCCCGAATACGCAACTCCTGCCGGATATCACACGTACTCGGTTTAGCCTGTTCCGGTTTCGCTCGCCACTACTAACGGAATCGCGGTTGCTTTCTCTTCCTGTGGGTACTGAGATGTTTCACTTCCCCACGTTCCCTCTACCCGCCCTATATATTCAGGCGGGAGTCACTGGGTCGGCACGCCGCCCAGCGGGGTTTCCCCATTCGGACACCCTCGGATCACAGTGTGCTTATCCACTCCCCGAGGCTTATCGCAGATTGCTACGTCCTTCTTCGGCTCCAGATGCCAAGGCATCCACCGTTTGCTCTTAAAGACTTGAAATCACATGAGTTTGAATCGTCAATCGAAATTGACTAATGATCTTTAAGATCATCTTCACGAGATGATTACTCATCTCGAAGATGCTCGCGTCCACTGTGTAGTTCTCAAAGTACGGGCGGTACCCTCCCCGCACCAGCACCAGCCGGCAACAGAAAGAGTCCTGAGGTTCGTCTGCTCCCAATCCGAAGATCAGAGCGCATCCGGTCCCTCAGGACCCAACAGCGTGCATGTGCCGGCTCACTCACCCCCAGCGTTCCCAACCCGAAGGCCGTACTAACTCGAAGATCACTCCCCCACACCTCATCAAACGTTCCACCCATGAGCTAACCGGCAAGACACATTCGGCCCTGATCCGGCGCCTGGACACCCCAAAGAGTGCCAGATGCTCCTTAGAAAGGAGGTGATCCAGCCGCACCTTCCGGTACGGCTACCTTGTTACGACTTAGTCCTAATTACCGATCCCACCTTCGACGGCTCCCTCCACAAGGGTTGGGCCACCGGCTTCAGGTGTTACCGACTTTCATGACTTGACGGGCGGTGTGTACAAGACCCGGGAACGTATTCACCGCAGCGTTGCTGATCTGCGATTACTAGCGACTCCGACTTCATGAGGTCGAGTTGCAGACCTCAATCCGAACTGGGACCGGCTTTTTGGGATTCGCTCCACCTCACGGTATTGCAGCCCTTTGTACCGGCCATTGTAGCATGCGTGAAGCCCAAGACATAAGGGGCATGATGATTTGACGTCATCCCCACCTTCCTCCGAGTTGACCCCGGCAGTATCCCATGAGTTCCCACCATTACGTGCTGGCAACATAGAACGAGGGTTGCGCTCGTTGCGGGACTTAACCCAACATCTCACGACACGAGCTGACGACAACCATGCACCACCTGTTCACCAGTGTCCAAAGAGTCCCGTATTTCTACGGTGTTCTGGTGTATGTCAAGCCTTGGTAAGGTTCTTCGCGTTGCATCGAATTAATCCGCATGCTCCGCCGCTTGTGCGGGTCCCCGTCAATTCCTTTGAGTTTTAGCCTTGCGGCCGTACTCCCCAGGCGGGGAACTTAATGCGTTAGCTGCGTCACGGAATCCGTGGAATGGACCCCACAACTAGTTCCCAACGTTTACGGGGTGGACTACCAGGGTATCTAAGCCTGTTTGCTCCCCACCCTTTCGCTCCTCAGCGTCAGTTACGGCCCAGAGATCTGCCTTCGCCATCGGTGTTCCTCCTGATATCTGCGCATTCCACCGCTACACCAGGAATTCCAATCTCCCCTACCGCACTCTAGTCTGCCCGTACCCACTGCAGACCCGAGGTTGAGCCTCGGGATTTCACAGCAGACGCGACAAACCGCCTACGAGCTCTTTACGCCCAATAATTCCGGATAACGCTTGCGCCCTACGTATTACCGCGGCTGCTGGCACGTAGTTAGCCGGCGCTTTTTCTGCAGGTACCGTCACTTTCGCTTCTTCCCTGCTAAAAGAGGTTTACAACCCGAAGGCCGTCATCCCTCACGCGGCGTTGCTGCATCAGGCTTGCGCCCATTGTGCAATATTCCCCACTGCTGCCTCCCGTAGGAGTCTGGGCCGTGTCTCAGTCCCAGTGTGGCCGGTCACCCTCTCAGGCCGGCTACCCGTCGACGCCTTGGTGAGCCATTACCTCACCAACAAGCTGATAGGCCGCGAGCTCATCCCTGACCAAAAAATCTTTCCAGCTACTGACCATGCGATCGCAGCTCGTATCCAGTATTAGACGC
>NZ_JBXAFF010000080.1:0-5326 GCF_058792815.1 Microbacterium sp. MPR-TSA4 | reverse complement strand
GGCTGGTCGTCCGCCGGAGCGGACGCGGCGGCATCCGGGGTGTCGCCGGGGGCGCCGTCGGGGTCGGTGGGCGGAGGTGTCGACATGCACTTTTCCTTCGTCTTGTCCGTCACGGCGCAGCACGGCTCTCCGTAGAGAGGATGCGCGGATACATAGACACTATCGAGTGCGCCCCGCTCCGCGGGCTTTCTCACGCCGCATCCCCTCCCTGCGGGAGGCCGATGTGGGTCAAGATGGGACGGCGTGGCAATCCCCGTCGGCACGGGGGAAGGAAGGACGACATGACACTCACCTCGGTACTCCTGGACACCCCCTCCTCGGTTGCGGCGCGTCTCGGGTGGGATCCCGGTACGAGCGTGCACGATCGCCGCCGCATCCTCGCGAAGGAGCTCATCGCCGCGCGTCTCGGCTGCGACATGACTGAGATCCGCATCGAGCGCGAGGCCCCGCGCGGCTTCGGCTACCACACGCGTCTCATCGCCTCGCGCGACGGGCAGGAGCTGCCGATCGCGATCGTCACGGCGAGCTATCGCGCGGCGACGGTCGTCGCGATCTGCGACCCCGGCCTGCCGCTGGGCATCGACATCCGCGACATGACGCCGGAGCAGGCCGACATCCGGCTGATGCAGAAGCACTCGCACCTGTTCGACCCGAACAACATCCCCGACCTGTTGCAGCACTGGGTGCGCGTGCAGGCGGTGCTCGAGGCCGACGGCCGCGGGGTGCGCGTCGCCCCCGAGCGCGTGCGGCTCGACATGGGGCGGCTCAAGGGGTGGATCCCCGACCGCAACATGAAGTACACCCTGGTCGACGCCTCGCGCGACAGCTGGGTCATCACGGTCGCGATCGGAACGCTCCCCGCCGCCTGAGCACCGCCTTCATCCGTCGCCTCATGCGGGGCGACACGACGACACGGGACGGATGAACGGCGCCGGGGGTCAGGCGGGCGGCAGCGCCCGGTCGAGCTCGGCGAGCCAGACCGCGGGGTTGCCGTCGCTGGGGGCGCGCCAGTCGCCGCGCGGCGACAGCGAGCCGGCCGCGAGCACCTTGGGGCCGTTGGGGATCGCCGTGCGCTTGAACTGGGCGAAGCCGAAGAAGCGGCGCAGGAACACGCGCAGCCAGCGCACGACGGTGTCGCGGTCGTACGCGTAGCGGTCGGATGCCGGGAAGCCGGGCGGCCACGTCCCGGTATCCGCGTCGCGCCAGGCGCGCTCGGCGAGGAAGGCGATCTTCGACGGACGCAGGCCGTAGCGCAGCACGTGGAACAGCGTGAAGTCGTGCAGGGCGTACGGCCCGATCGTGTCCTCCGTCGACTGCACCTTGCCGTCCTGACCCGCCGGGACGAGCTCGGGGCTGATCTCGGTGTCGAGCACCGACTGCAGCACGGCCTTCGCCTCGTCGGTGAGGGCGGTCCCGTCGCCGTCGGAGTGGGCGATCACCCAGCGGATGAGGTGCTGGATCAGGGTCTTGGGCACGCCGGCGTTGACGGCGTAGTGGCTCATCTGATCGCCGACGCCGTAGGTGGCCCACCCCAGGGCGAGCTCCGACAGGTCGGAGGTGCCGACGACGAAGCCGCCGTTCTGGTTCGCGAGTCGGAAGAGGAAGTCGGTGCGGGCGCCGGCCTGCACGTTCTCGAACGTCACGTCGTAGACCGGCTCGCCGTCGGCGAAGGGATGGCCGATGCCCGTGAGCAGTGCGGTCGCCATCGGACGGATGTCGATGGTCTCGATCGACGCGCCGATCGCCTCGGCGAGGGCGATCGCATTCGACTTCGTGTGATCGCTCGTCGCGAAGCCCGGCATCGTGTAGGCGAGGATGTCGCTGCGCGGGCGGCCCATCCGGTCCATCGCGCGGGCGACCACGAGCAGGGCGTGCGTCGAGTCCAGGCCGCCCGAGACGCCGATGACCGGCTTGGGCGAGCCGATCGCGCGCATGCGCTGCTCGAGGGCGGAGACCTGGATGCTGAACGCCTCGAAGCAGTCCTGGTCGAGACGGGCCGCGTCGTCGGGGACGAACGGGAAGCGGTCGAGCGCGCGGCGCAGACCGATGTCGGATGCCGGGGGGTCGACGGTGAAGGCGACCGTGCGCGCGCCGGGCGCGCTGACGCGGCGGTTGTCGTCGAAGGTCCCCTGCCGGAGCCGGTCCTGGCGCAGGCGGTCGAGGTCGACGTCGGCGACCGAGGAGCGCGGGCCGTCGGGGAAGCGCTCGCTCTCAGCCAGGAGGGCACCGGACTCGTAGATCATCGTCTGGCCGTCCCACGACACGTCGTTCGTCGACTCGCCGATCCCCGCCGCGGCGTACACGTAGGCGGCGTTGCAGCGGAACGACTGCGCCTTCGCGAGCAGGTGCCGGTCGTCGGCGCGGGCGACCGTGATGGGGCTGCCGGACAGGTTGAGCAGCACCGTCGCGCCGGCGAGGGCGGCGGCCGAGGACGGCGGGATCGGCACCCACATGTCCTCGCAGACCTCGGCGTGCACGACGAGCCCGGGCACGTCGGTCGCGGCGAACAGCAGGTCGGCGCCGACCGGCACCTCCTGACCCGCGAGGACGGTGGCGGCCGGGGCGCCCGCGCCGGCGGCGTACCACCGGGCTTCGTAGAACTCGCGGTAGGTCAGCGGGTAGCTCTTCGGGACGACGCCGAGCACACGGCCGCGGTGGATGAGGACCGCGCAGTTGTACAGGCGGGCGTCCAGGCGCAGCGGCGCGCCGACGGCGATGAGCGGCCGGAGCTCGCGCGACGCCTCGACGAGCGTCGCGATGGCCGCGTGGACGGCGTCGAGCACGGCATCCTGCATGACGAGGTCGTCGATGGCGTATCCGCTGAGGCAGAGCTCGGGGAAGACCGCGACGGCGACCGCGTCGTCGCTCAGGGCCCGGGTCGCATCGATGACCGCCTCGGCGTTTCGCGCCGGGTCGGCGATGGCGACGGGGATCGTGGCGGCGGCGACGCGCGCGAAGCCGTGCCGGTAGACGCTCTCGAACGGCAGGTTCTCGATCACGTGTCCAGTCTGGCAGGTGCACGGCGCTCCGGCGGGTGCGCGGCGGCCCGCGGTGCACGATGTCGGGGCCTGCGACTAGCGTCGAAGACGGAAGGGCGACATGCGATACATCGAAGACAGCGGCAGCGGGGCGCGCATCGTCTGGAGCGCGACCGATCTGAAGGCCGCTGCGGAGTGCGAGTTCGCCTGGCTCCGGGCGATCGACGCCAAGCTCGGACGGGTGCCCGCGGTGGAGGAACCCACCGATCTCACCCTCGAGCGGGCGGGACGGCTGGGGACGCAGCACGAACGGCGCCAGCTCGAGGCGTACCGCGCGCAGTACCCGGGCCGTGTGGTCGAGCTGCCCGAGACGCGGTCCTCGGATGCCGAGGCCGTCGCCGTCGCGGTCGCCGCGACCACCGCGGCGCTGGCCGATCCGACGGTCGCCGTCGTGTATCAGGCCGTCTTCGCGACGGACGAGTTCGTGGGCTTCGCCGACTTCCTCGTCCGCGACGACCCGACGGCCGCCGCGCCCACGCCGTGGGTCGTGCAGGACACGAAGCTCGCCCGCCGCGCGCGGGTGACGGCGCTCATGCAGCTCGCGGCATACGTCGATCAGCTCGACCGTCTCGGCGTCGCGCGCAGCGACCGGGTGGAGCTGCTGCTGGGTGACGGCTCGACCTCGACGCACGCCGTGCGCGACCTCATGCCGGTGTTCCGCCTGCGGCGCGAGCGCCTGCGTGCGCTCATCGCCGACCGCGATCTGGCCGCCGGTGCCGACGGTGACGCGATCGCGTGGGGCGACGACCGCGGCGCCCTGCGCGTCGTGGCGTGCGGCCGGTGCGCGACGTGCGACGCGGAGGTCGTCGCCCACCGCGACCTGCTGCTGGTCGCCGGCATGCGTCCGGTCCAGCGCGATCGGCTGCGCCTGGACGGCATCCGCACGATCGACGCGCTCGCGGCGGCGCGCGAGGCCCCGGCGCGCATGTCGTGGGACGCGTTCGCGGGCCTGCGCACGCAGCCCCGACTCCAGCTCGAGAGCCCGGCCGGCGGCGTCGGGGATGCGGCGCCGACCTCGGAGCTGCCGCCGGTGCCGACCTACGAGGTGGTGCTCCCGACGGCCATCGGCGCGCTCCCGCGTCCCGACCGCGGCGACCTGTTCTTCGACTTCGAGGGCGACCCGCTCTACACCGAGTCCGCCGACGGTGCCCCCGGGACGACCGGGGCGACGGGGACGAGCGGTGCGATGTGGGGGATCGACTACCTGTTCGGGTGGGTCGACGACGACGAGCAGTACGCGGCGCTGTGGGCGCACACCTTCGCCGAGGAACGCCGGGCGCTCGAGGACTTCCTCGACCTCGTGGCGCTGCGTCGGCGCGCCCACCCCGGCATGCACATCTACCACTACGCGCCGTACGAGCCGACCCACTTGCTCGCGATGGCCGCCCGCTACGGCGTGCGCGAGGCCGAGGTCGACACGCTGCTGCGCGAGGGCGTCTTCGTCGATCTGTACCCGATCGTGCGCCGGGCGCTGCGGGTGGGGTCACGCTCGTACTCGATCAAGAAGCTGGAGCCGCTCTACATGGGCGCCGAGGTGCGCACGAGCGACGTCCAGCGCGGCGACGACTCGATCGTGAAGTACGTCGAGGCCCGCGCGGCGATCGAGTCGGGGGCGCCGGATGCGGGGGCCGCGATCCTCGACGACCTCGCGGACTACAACCGCTACGACTGCGTCTCCACGCGCAGGCTGCGCAACTGGCTCGTCGACCGGGCCCGCGAGGCGCGCCTCGTGCCCTCGGCGGACGTCGACGCCGCGGAGCGTCCCTACGAGCCCTCCCCGCGGGCGGAGGCACTGAACCGGATGGCGGTGGCGGCGGCATCCGCGGCGGCACCCGACGAGACGGCCGTGCTCGCCCTCCGGCTCGGCGCGGCCGCGATCGACTACTACCCGCGCGAGGCGAAGACGTTCTGGGCGACGCACTTCCTGCGCCTGCGCGAGCCGGTGTCGATCTGGGAGGACACGCGCGACGTCATCGTCTTCGACCACGACCGCTGCCGCATCCTGAGCGACTGGCACATCCCGGAGGGAGGTCGGGTGCAGCGACGCGTGGTGGAGCTGCGCGGCGACCTCGCTCCCGGGACGAAGCTGAGCGCCGACGGCTCGGCGTTCGTGCTCTACGAGCTGCCGGCGCCGTTCCCGATCGACACGAGTCCGCGCTGGATCCACGCCGCACGATCGGTGCGGATCGTCGACGTGCTCGATGACGGCGTGGTCGTGGAGGAGAACTCCGTGCAGGGCTTCACCTGGCAGGAGCTGCCCCTCGCGCTGACCCCGCCCCCCCCCCCCC
>NZ_JBXAFF010000079.1:0-6060 GCF_058792815.1 Microbacterium sp. MPR-TSA4 | reverse complement strand
AGCGCCGAGCCGACGTGGCTCTGGCTGCCGACGCTGGTCGTCCTGTCGGTCGTCATCGCGCTCGGCCTCGCGACGCGGCCCGTGCGCACGGTCTTCCGGCCGCTCGTCGAGCCGCGCCCCCGCTGGCTGTTCGCCGACCCGACGCTGGCCGGGCGCGAAGGCCATCGCTCCGACCCCACCGGCTCGCGCCGGCCCCGTCAGGACCCGCGGCCGCGACCGCACCGCGAGCCCGAGCGGTAACCGGGCGCAACACAGCGCGCGCGGGTGTCGGCATCCGCCTACCCTCGCCTTCATGAGCGACCTGAACCTGCCCGTGCTCGATTTCGCCCTCCTCGACGCCGGCCCCGAACAGGCCGCCCTCTTCCGCGAGCAGTTGCGGGCGGCGACCCACGACGTCGGGTTCTTCTACCTCACCGGCACGGGCGTCGACGGCGAGCTGGAAGCACGGCTGCACCGCGCCGCGCGGGACTTCTTCGCCCTCCCGGATGCCGACAAGCTCGCGATCGAGAACGTCACCAGTGCACACTTCCGCGGCTACACGCGCATCGGCGGCGAGCGCACGCAGGGCAAGGTCGACTGGCGCGAGCAGATCGACATCGGACCCGAGCGCGATGTCGTCGACGACCCGGACGCCCCGGCGTTCGCACGGCTCATCGGGCCGAACCTGTGGCCCGCGGCGCAGCCCGAGCTGCGCGAGGTCGCGTCGGCCTGGCAGGAGCATCTGACGGGCGTCGCCCGGCGGCTGCTGCGCGCGTGGGCTCTGGCCCTGGGCGCGCCCGAGGACTACTTCGACGACCACTTCGGCGAACCGTCGACACTGCTCAAGATCGTCCGCTACCCCGGCTCGAGCGCGCCCGAGCCGGCCCAGGGCGTCGGCGCCCACAAGGACTCGGGCGTCCTCACGCTGCTGTGGGTCGAGCCCGGCAAGGGCGGCCTGCAGGTCGAGCGCGACGGCGAATGGGTGGATGCGCCCCCGGTGCCGGGGGCGTTCGTGGTCAACATCGGCGAGATGCTCGAGTACGCGACCGGCGGCTACCTCATCGCGACGAACCACCGCGTCGTATCGCCGCGCGCGCCCGAGGATCGCATCTCGGTGCCGTTCTTCTTCAACCCGGCCCTCGACGCCCGGCTCCCGCTCATCGAGCTGCCCCCCGAGCTCGCCGCACAGGCGCGCGGCGTCACGCAGGACCCCACGAACCCCATCCACGCCCTCTACGGCGAGAACGCCCTGAAGTCCCGGCTGCGGGCGCACCCCGACGTGGCCGAGCGCTGGCACGCCGACCTGCTGGCCGCTCGCGCCTAGGAGAGCTGCTTGCCGATGATGATCCGATCCACACCGCCGTACATCTTGCGGCGTGCCAGGTCGACGTAGCCGGCCTTCAGGAAGTTGCGACGACTCGGCTCGTTGTCAGGCGACACCGTCGCCAACGCGACGGGAACGTGGTCACGGACGAGTTCCTCCTCGACAGAGCTCAGGAGTGCCCGCTGCAGTCCACGGCCGCGGTACGACGGTGCGACCGCAACCGACTCGATGTGCGCAGCCGCCAAGACGGTCGCATCGTCGTATCCGAGACCGCGTGCCAGGTTGTCCTCGGCGTCCCGAGGAAACCGCACAATCATCGCGGCGACGACGAGATCGCCGTCGCCGGCGACCACCGTGAACCCGTCCGGGCCGCCAAGGTGACGCGCGACGACGTCGAGCGGATCCACGATGAAACGACCCTCGGGTTCGGTCCTCGAGGCCTCCTCGAGCAGCCGATGGATCGTCGGAGCCTCGTCAGGATGCGGCCTACGCAGCTGAACCACGTCGAACACCCTTCCGTCGACCCGCGGCCGAGTGCAGGAGTTCGCCGTACTCCGCACCCAACGCCGCTTCCAGTTCGGTCGATGACGCGTACTCGTCCCACCGCCCCTGCGCCCGTACGTGGTCGCGCCAGATGTCGTACAGGGTGATGAGGTTCCGGTAGCTGTAGCGATCGGGAATGAGCTCGATGCGCTGGATGTCGGGATTGTGCATCGCGACGAAGAAGCGGTATCCGAACAGATCATCCAGGAGCGCGATATCCACGACCCGGCGAGCGTGCAAGAGGTAACAGGTTTCGAAGAACGTGAGGTACACCATCGCGTCGTATTGATCGCGGTCCGAGAGCCGCTTCTCCCGGACCAGCCGTCCGTACACCCTCCCGATGGAGGCGTTGTCGTTGAAGCTGTTGTTGAGGTTCATGATGAACTCACCGATCGCGACGTCCTTCTCGGCCTTGATCTGAAACCAGATGGCCACCGCGGCGAAGACGGTGGCTGCGGCGGCGAGCGCCTGCTGCAAGACCGAGTCGGGCATCGCGACGAACAGGATGATCGAGGCCGATGCCGCGACGACGAACAGAATCCCGATGATCTTGGTGCGCCTGCGGGTGTGCACGGTACGACCCCCTCTCGATGTGGCATCAGCATACGAGGAGCGGATCGGGCCGGGGAATGACGAGAGCCTCCCCACACCGTGGGGAGGCTCTCCAAGAATGTTTTGCGCGATTGAACGCGGGGGCGCGAAGCCTTAGCGGCGCAGACCGAGACGCTCGATGAGCGAGCGGTAACGGTTGATGTCGATGTCCTGCAGGTAACCCAGCAGGCGACGACGCTGACCGACGAGCAGGAACAGCCCACGACGCGAGTGGTGGTCGTGCTTGTGCTCCTTGAGGTGCTCGGTGAGGTCCTTGATGCGCTGCGTCAGCATCGCGACCTGCACCTCGGGGGATCCGGTGTCACCGGGGTGCGTCGCGTACTCTTCGATGATCGCCTTCTTGACGTCTGCTTCCAGTGCCATAGGTGATCCCCTTCCTCTTCGTTGCGCGGCGCCCGACGCCTGATGCGTGGGCTCTCTTTCTCCGCGGCCGATCGAACGGCAACCTCAGGAGTCTACCAGCGCCGACGCCGTCGCGGAAACTCGTAGGCTCGGTCACGTGCAGTTCTCCGTCCACGTCAAGCCCGGCAGCCGCAAGGGCCCCCTCGTCGAGCAGGATGCCGAGGGCCTCACGGTCTTCGTGCGCGAGCGCGCCGTGGACGGCGCGGCCAACGACGGCGTCGTGCGGGCCCTCGCGGCCCACTTCGGTGTCCCGCCGCGCGACGTGACGATCCTCCGTGGACACGCCTCGCGCCACAAGCGCGTCGAGGTCGACCGGTGAGCGGCGGCCATCTGATCGATCTCACGCCGTTCCGGCGGAGCCCGGCCTTCGCCCGTCTGTGGATCGGGTCGACGCTGTCGGGCCTCGGCGGGCAGCTGACGATCATGGCCGTCATGCTGCACATGTACGCGCTGACCGGATCGACCTTCGCGGTGTCGATGATCGCGGTGGCGGGACTGGTGCCCATGGTGCTCGCCGGGATCTACGGCGGAATGCTGGCCGACGCCTTCGATCGGCGCACGGTCGCGCTCACCGCGGCGACGGTCACCTTCGTCTCGACCCTGCTGCTCGCGGTCCTCGCGTGGACGCAGCAGGAGGCGGTCTGGTCGCTCTACGTGCTCAGCGTCGTCAACTCGGCGGCGAACTCGATCGTGATGGCGAGCCGATCCGCCATCATCCCCCGCCTGCTCCCCCGCGAGCTGCTGCCCTCCGCCGCGGCGCTGCAGGGGGTGACGGTCGGCATCATGGTGATGGCCGGGCCCGCGCTGGCCGGTGTGCTGGTGGCCACCACGGGCTACGCGTGGACGTACTCGCTCGACGTCGTCCTGATGCTGAGCCTGTTCCTGGGCCTGTGGACGCTGCCGACGATGCGACCGGAGGGCGAGACGGTACGACCCGGCTTGGAGTCGTTGAAGGACGGCATCGCCTTCCTGAAGCGCGCCCCGAACATCCGGCTGCAGTTCGTCATGGACATCGTCGCGATGACGTTCGGACAGCCCTTGGCGCTGTTCCCCGCCCTGGGCATGGTGCTGCTCGGCGGCGGACCGGTGACGGCCGGAGCCCTCACCGCCGCCATCGCGGCCGGCGCCTTCCTGTCGAGCCTGTTCTCCGGACGGGTCGGCGGCTACCGCTGGCACGGGCGCGGCATCACGCGGGCGATCGAGGTGTACGGCGGGGCCATCGGCGCCTTCGCCCTGGCGCTGCTGCTGGCGGCGGTGGGGCTGGGCGCACCGGCGACGGTGGATGCCGAGCACGCGAACGTGCCGATGATCGTCGCCGCCTGCGTCGCGCTCGCGGTGGCCGGCGCCGCCGACAACGTGAGCGCGATCTACCGTTCGACGATGCTCCAGGCCGCCGTTCCGGACGCCGTGCGCGGAAGGCTCCAGGGGATCTTCATCGTCGTCGTCGCGGGCGGTCCGCGCGTCGGCGCGCTCTACGCGGGCACGCTGGCGACGATCACGACCCTGTGGTTCCCGCCGCTGGTCGGCGGCATCCTGATCATCGCGATCGTCGCGACGCTCGCGCGGTTGAGCCCCCGCTTCCGCGCGTACGACGCCGAGAACCCCCTCGCCTGAGCGCAGCGCCCGAGCGGGCGCGAGGTGCGCCGTCGCATTCCTGCCAGCCGTCGGCGGGTTTCGGACGTCGCGCTCGCGGACCCGTCCCGACGTCGGATGCCGCGGCTAGAGTCGCCGCGTGACCGTCTCCACGCCCGCCGCCGCCGTGGCCGCACCGCGCCCCGGGGCAGGGCCCGCCTCGTCGGTGATCGCCGTGCAGTTCGTGCTGGTCGGCGTCATCTGGGGCTCGAGCTTCCTGTTCATGAAGGTCGCCCTCGAGGGGATCTCCCCCGCGCAGGTCGCGTGGGGGCGGCTCGTGCTGGGCGCGCTCACCCTCGGGCTCTTCGTCCTCGCCCGTCGAGACCGCCTGCCGGCCGTCCGCGGCGCGGGCGCGCGCGTCTGGGGCCACATGACGGTGCTCGCGGTGAGCTTCTGCGTCGTGCCGTTCCTGCTCTTCTCCTGGGCGGAGCAGCACGTCTCCTCGGGTCTGGGCAGCATCTACAACGCGACCACGCCGATCATGACGGCCGTGATGGCGGCCGCCGTGTTCCGGGTCGAACGGCTGAAGCCCGTCCAGATCACCGGGATCGTCGTGGGCATCGCGGGCGTCGTGGTGATCATCGCGCCGTGGACGGGGCTCGATCTCACGCACAGCCTCGTGGCACAGCTCGCCCTGCTCGGCGCGACGGCGTGCTACGGGTTCAGCCTCGCCTACATGCGGCGCTTCCTCCGCGACTCGGGGATGACGCCCCTCGCCTTCTCGTTCGTCAACATCGGTATCGCGGCCGTCCTCATGACGCTCATCGCCCCGGCGATCGCGCTCTCGCCCGTCACCCTCGATCCCTGGATCGTGGGGAGCATGGTCCTGCTGGGATGTCTCGGCACGGGGGTCGCCTACATCTGGAACCAGAACACGCTGCGCGCCTGGGGGCCGACGGCGGCCTCCACCGTGACCTACATCACCCCCGTGGTCGGCGTCGCACTCGGCGTGCTCGTGCTCGGCGAAGAGGTCAGCTGGCACGAGCCGGTCGGTGCGGCGGTCGTCTTCCTCGGCATCCTCCTGGCGCAGAACCGGCTGCGGATGCCACGACGGCGGCCGCCCCGGGATGCCGGGGACGACCGCCGTCGATCGGATCGGATCAGGCCTGCAGCGCGCCCTGCAGATCGAGCGTGATGGTCACGTCCTTACCGACGAGGACGCCGCCGGTCTCGAGGGCGGCGTTCCAGGTCAGGCCGAAGTCCTCGCGGTTGATGACACCGGTCGCCGTCGCACCGGCCTTGTAGTTGCCGTACGGGTCGGTTCCGAACCCGCCGAACTCGAGGGTGAAGGTGACCGGCTTCGTGACGCCGTGCATCGTCAGGTCGCCGTCGACGAGGAAGTCGCCGCCGTCGAGACGGACACCGGTCGAGACGAACTCGATGGTCGGGAACTGGGCGACGTCGAAGAAGTCGGCGCTGCGCAGGTGGTTGTCGCGGTTCTCGTCGTTGGTGTTGATCGAGGCGACGTCGACGGTCGCGGTGACCTTGGCGTCCAGGGGGTTCTCGGGCGCCTCGATGGTGGCGCTCTTCAGGCCGAACACGCCGCGGACCTTCGAGATCATCATGTG
>NZ_JBXAFF010000078.1:0-6239 GCF_058792815.1 Microbacterium sp. MPR-TSA4 | reverse complement strand
CACCATCACCCCGACCCCGATCGCCCTGACCCCCATCACCCCGGCATCCGAGCGTCGCCTGTCGAACCGCACGAGCCTGCGCCAGACGGTCGAGAACACCCTGACCATGGCCTACCGCGGGCTCGTGAAGATCCGCCGCACGCCCGAGCAGCTCGTCGACGTGACGGTGCAGCCGATCATCTTCACGCTGATGTTCGCCTACATCTTCGGCGGGGCGATCGCCGGAAACGTCGAGAGCTACCTGCCGGCGCTGATTCCCGGCATCCTGGTCCAGACCGTCATCACGACCTCCGTCGTCACCGGCACGCAGCTGCGCGAGGACATGGACAAGGGCGTCTTCGACCGGTTCCGGTCGTTGCCGATCGCCCGCATCGCCCCGCTGTCGGGCGCCCTGCTGGCCGACACCCTCCGCTACGCGATCGCCACGACCATCACGTTCGTGGTCGGCTTCCTCATGGGCTACCGTCCGGCCGGAGGCCTCGGGGCCGTCGTCGCGGCGGGACTGCTGGTGATCGCCTGCTCGTGGGCGATCAGCTGGATCTTCGCCTTCTTCGGGGTCGTCGCCCGCACCGCCTCCAGCGTGCAGGGCATCTCGATGCTGATCCTGTTCCCGCTGACGTTCCTGTCGAACGCCTACGTGCCGATCGACTCGCTGCCCGCGCCGCTGGCCTGGTTCGCGAGTATCAACCCGATCTCGCACCTGGTCACGGCGGTGCGCGACCTGGCCAACGCGGGCACCATCGGGACGGACTTCTGGACCTCGCTGGTGGGGGCTGCGGTCATCGTCGCGGTGTTCGCGCCGCTCACGGTGCGCGCCTACATGCGCAAGGCCTGACCGACCGCGGGGTCAGTCGAGGAAGGCGGCGAGGGCATCCACGTCCTCGCCGCCGTCCTCTGCGTCGCGCAGCGGCAGTGCCGGATCGGGATCGCCCAGCACGGCGCGCAGCCGCGCGAAGGCGGGGTCGGTGACGTCGGCGCCGCCGCGCAGACGCACGGATGCCGCGAACGCCCGCCGCGCGGCATCCGTGCGGCCGACCGCGGCGAGCCACGCCGCCGTCGCGAGCACCACGTCGGCGGCGATCGGCTGATCGTCGGCGGCGAAGGCGACCGGCAGGGTCTCGCGCAAGGCGTCGCGCGCCTCGTCCGTCCGTCCGAGCAGCAGCAGCCCCTGGGCGCGGCGGGCACCCGCCCAGGCCTGCAGCTGCGGCTGCGGGTCGCCGATCGCGGCGGCGGGGATGGCCTCCAGATGGCGAAGGGTCGCCTCCGCATCCTCGGCGGCGATCGCGAGCGAGGCGGCCGTCGAGTGATACTGGAACAGCGCACGACTGGATCCGTCGAGCTCGGCGAGGCGTCGCACCTCCTCCAGGCGCTGCTGGGCCTCGTCGAAGCGTCCGAGCCGCGCCAGGATGCCGAGGGTGAGCGAGCTCTGCTGGATGACGTCCCAGATCGAGGTGAGGCCCGCCAACCCCTCCGCCGCCGCGTCCGACACCGCGAGCGCCTCGTCGAGGCGGCCCTGCAGCACGAGCCACTCGGAGCGCAGCTGGCTCGCCAGCGCGAGGCCCCACGGATCCTGCAGGTCGTCGAACATCCGCAGGGCCCGGGCGCTCGCCGTCTCGAGGGTCGCGATGTCGCCGCTGTTCTGCGCGGATGCCGCGTCGAGCACGGCCAGGAAGGCGTGCGTCCAGGGCGGCGCATCGGCGGCGGCCTCGTCGTGGGCCGAGAAGTTCCACGACCGGATGCGGCGGCCGCCGCTCTCGATGAGCGAGCGCGACGCCGCCCGCAGGAGGGCGGCGACGGCGAGGGACAGCTCGGAGGGGTACCGGGCGGCGCCCGTCGAGATCTCGGCGGCGCGGCGGGCGAAGCGGTCCACCTCGGCGGGAGGGAGCGGATCGGCGGAGGCCGCCACCGTGAAGGAGGGGATCATGAGCAGCAGCGCGTCGAGCACGACGGCCGCTTCGCTCGCGGGGACGCCGTCGGTGTGCGCGACCCGCTCGATCGCGCCGCGCAGCTCGCCGAATCGCTCACGCATGAAGAACGGCCACACGGTCGCGCGCACGAGCGACCGGCCGAGGTCGCCGAGGTCGGGGTCGGTCTGGGTGAGCCGGATCGCGGCGGACAGCGACTCGTCGTTCTCGTCGAACCAGGCGAGCCCGTCGCGCACCCCGGGACCGCGCAGCTGCTGCTCGTGCTGGGCGCCGAGCGCCGCGAGCACGCGCGCGGCGGCGATCTGCGCCTCGCGCTCGCGGCCGTCCGCGCGCAGACGCTCGCGGCCGTACTCGCGAACGGTCTCCAGCAGGCGGAACCGCCCGTGCGTGCGCGTCAGCAGGGAGCGGTCCACGAGTGCGTCGAACGCCTCCGGTCGCGTTCCGAACGCGGCGGCGACGGCGGCGGCATCCCGCACGCCGACACCGTCCGCGAAGACGGATGCCGCCGTCAGCGCCGTCCGCTCGTCCGTGGGCAGCGGCTCCCAGCTCCAATCGATCAGGGCGCGCAGGGTCTGGTGCCGCGGATCGGCGACGCGAGGCCCCGAGCCCAGGAGAGCGAACCGGTCGTCGAGGCCGGAGTCGATCTCCGCGAGGGTGAGCGTGCGGGCCTTCGCCGCCGCCAGCTCGAGCGCGAGCGGGAGCCCGTCGAGCCGATGGACGATGCGCGCGGTGGTCTCCGCCTCGGCGGCGTCGGGCGGCGTGCCGCGCGCGGCACGCACGCGCCGCTCGAAGAGCTCGACGGCGTCGGCGTCGGGCAGCGGTCCCAGCGCGACGAACGCCTCGCCGGGCACGCCCAGGGGCTCGCGGCTCGTCGCGAGGATCCGCGCCGCAGGCAGGGCGGCCAGCAGATCCCGCGCGACGGCCGCCGCGGCCGCGCTGACGTGCTCGCAGTTGTCGAGCACCACGAGCACGTCGCGGCCGCGCAGGGCCTCGACGACGCGGTCGCGGTCGCTCTCCTCGCGACGCGGCGGGGTCTCGCCGAGCCGGATGCCGCGGCCGGCGGACGCCGCGATGGCCGCCCAGATCTCGGCCGCCGCGGCCGGGGCGAGCTCGACGAAGAGCGTGTCGGGCGTTCGGCGCGCCGTCTCCAGGGCGAGCGTGGTCTTGCCGGCGCCGCCGGGACCGATGACGGTGACGAGCCGCTCCGCGCGCAGCTGCGCCGCGATGGTCGTCAGCTCGTCGCCGCGGCCGATGAGCGGCGTCAGCGCCGCCGGCACGGCGGGCGCACGGGAGGCGGCGGGGGCGTCGGCGTCCGGTGCGGCGGCGGCCGCGGCGGCGTCCGCGGCGACGAGGCGCTCCGCGTGGGCGCGGTCTTCGAGGAGGTCGCGCAGGGCCCAGTCGAACCCGTCCGGCACCCACGGATCGCCCACCCAGAGGGCGATCGCTCGGCGTGCGAGCGCGGCCGCCGCGGCGGGGTCGCCCGCGGCCCGGGCCTCCGACACGAGATCCTGGAAGCGTGTGAGATCGATCTCGTCGCGGCCGATCGTGAGGCGGTAGCCGCCCGACACCGACGCGATCGTCGCGGCCCCGAGGGCGCGGCGCAGCCTCGAGACGAGGGACTGCAGCGCGGCGCGCGGGTCGTCGGGCGCATCCAACGACCAGAGGTCGTCGGCCAGCGCCCGTACCGACACGACGGCGCCCGCGTCGACGGCGAGACGGAAGAGAAGTCCCTCCTGCCCGCGTCCGCGCGCCGGCAGGGGGCCGGCATCCCACGCCGGACCGCCGAAGTAGGTGAGCCGCACGGCTCCACTCTAGGTCCGCGCTCCCGCGTTCCTGCGTGCGGCATTCGAAGATTTGTTCTATACTGGGATGAAGAAGCCCCGCGCGTGCCCCCTTCGTGATGCGGGTCGTGTTTTCCGGCGTGTGCCGGTGGGGGAGTCATGCGCGCTGTGGTGGAGGCGCCGGGATCGCCGGGATCGCCGGGATCGGTGTGGCCGGCGTTGGACGTGCTGGTGTCCGGCGTCGTCGATGCGCGCCGTCGTGCGGCGCGGGCGCAGGCGGCGGAGGCGCGGCTGTGCGCGGCGGCGGTCGATGTGGTCGCGGATCGGGTGGCGCTGCTGCGTCAGGAGGCGCTGCAGCAGGGACGGTCGGTGGGGTCGGGTGAGGCTGATCTGCCGTTGCGGGAAGTCGCGCTGGAGCTGGCGATGGCGCTGCGGGTGTCGGATCGGGGCGTGCAGCGACGGATGTCGGAGGCGTACCTGCTGCGAGAGCAGTTCCCGACCACGCTGGAGATCTGGGGGCAGGGGCGGATCGATGCCGGTCACGCGTGGGCGATCGGTCGCACGGGCGGGCTGCTGCGCACCGAGGCCGACCGTGCCCGATTCGAGGCCCTCGCTCTGGATGTCGCGCAGTCGGAGTCCCCGGCCCGGATGGCGGCGGCTGTGAAGGCGATCGCGGCGACGATCGATCCCGCCGCGTTCACCGAGGCCACCCGCCGCGCGTACGACTCCCGGTCGGTGCGTCTGTGCCCCCTCGACGACGGGATGGCGCGGTTGATCGCGGATCTTCCCGCCCCGCTCGCCCAGGCGATCCACGACAGCCTCACGAACCGTGCCCGCGGCATCCTCGACCAGCCGGCTGACGGTGATCCCGACGGCGACGGTGGTCACGACGATGCTGATGGCGGCGATGTAGGCGGCGGCGATGCGGGTGGTGAGTGTCTGCGGACCGGTCCCACCGGCGGGACGGACGCTCGCACGCTCGATCAGGTCCGCGCGGACGTGTTCAGTGACCTGCTCCTCACGAGCACCCCGTCCACGACCGCGACCGGCGCCGGCCTCGACGCCATCACCGCACGGATCCAGGTCGCCGTGCCCGCGCTGACCCTCGCCGGCGACCCGAACAGCGGCCCGGCCCTGCTCACCGGGTACGGGCCCATCGACCCGACGATGGCCCGCCGGTTGGCGGGGCTCGCACCCGGATGGGATCGCGTGTTCACCGACCCCGCCACCGGCATCCCCATCGCCGTCGACCGGTATCGACCGTCCGCGGAGCTGCGTCGCTACCTGGCTGCGAGGGATGAACGCTGCCGCACGCCCGGCTGCACCCGCCCCGCCCACCGGTGCGACCGCGACCACACGACCGCAGCCGCAGACGGCGGCCACACCTGTCATGACAACCTCACCCACCGGACGCCACTACGAAGACCACCCACCCAGCCGCGTCCGATTCGTGCCGCACACCGACGACCCACCACCGTTCTGAGCACCACGCACGGGTCACGTCGTGCGCGGGCGCCCCGGCGCAGACGGGATGGGAGGATGGGGACGTGTCCGAGCGCACCGAACCCACCCTCGCCGACCGTGCCCGCGCCACCCGCGTGGTCGTCGTCGGTGGGGGGATCGCCGGCCTGACGGCCGCGTGGGAGTGCGCGCGCATCGGGATGCCGGTCGTCCTCCTCGAAGCCGGCACCCGCGTGGGTGGAGCCATCGAGACCGCGACGCTCGACGGGATCGACATCGACCTGGCCGCCGAGGTGTTCTCGCTCTCCGCCCCCGCCCTCGCCGACCTGATCGACCAGCTCGAGCTGCGCGCCGACGTCGAGCCCGCGGCCGACGAGAGCGTCGCCGTCGCCGTCCCGGCCGGTGACGGTCTGCACGTCGTGCCGCTGCCCGCGAACCGCGCCGGCATCCCCGCCAACGTGTGGGCGCCGGCCGTGCGCCGCCTCGTGGGAAGCGCGGGCGTCTGGCGGGCCTACCTGGACCGCCTGCGGCCTCCGCTGACGATCGGCCGCGAGCGTCGCCTGGGCGCCCTCGTGCGCACGCGGATGGGAGTGCGCATCCGCGACCGGCTCGTGGCCCCGCTCACGATCGGCACCTGGGGAGTCGACCCCGACGAGATCGACGTCGACCTCGCGGTGCCCGGCCTCAGCGCAGCGCTGACGCGGGCGGGTTCGCTCGGCGGCGCCGTCGACCAACTTCTCCCGGCACGGTCGGAGGACGGCACCGAGCCGCCCCGGGCCCGCAGGGCCACCCTGCGCGGCGGCATGGCCCGCCTCGTCCAGGCGCTCGCCGAGCGTCTGCTCACCCTCGACGCCGACATCCGCGTCGGGCACGCGGTCACCGCGCTCTCCCGCACCGAGACGGGCTGGCTCGTCCACATCGACGGCACCGGTGACGCCGTCGATCGGGGCGACGACGGCGTCCCTCAGCCGCTGCCCGCCGACATCGTCGTCCTCGCGGCCGGTGCGCCCGCCGCGTCGACCCTGCTCGCCCCGCTCGGCGTCACGCTCGACGCCCCCGCCCGCCCCGCCCG
>NZ_JBXAFF010000077.1:0-6638 GCF_058792815.1 Microbacterium sp. MPR-TSA4 | reverse complement strand
GGCTCCGGGCGGGCAGGCCGACGGTGGGGCGGCCGGCGGGGGCGGCGTGCGCGGAGGAGCCTCCGGCAACCCGCTCGTCACGGCGTTCGAGGCGAACAGCACGTGGGCCCAGCTCATCGCCGAGAAGAAGACGCAGTTGCAGCAGACGCTGATCGCGAACGGCACGCTGTCCACCTCGGTCGACGCGTGGACGGCACTGCTGACCGCTCAGGCCGGCGATCTCGTCGACGCGTCGACCGTCCAGTCGGATGCCGCGGCCATCCTCTCCGCCGCCGGCGCCTGACCCCCGGGCGGGGGCCGCCGTTGCCCGGGCCCGCCGTTGCCCGGGCCCGCCGTCCCGGAATCGGAGGCGCGCAGCAGAATCGGATGCCGGGGTTCCCCTGGTCCGAATCGGCTTGCGTTCTCCGCATCCGCTGCGCGGCATCTCCACTACGACGTGGCGTCTCCGACCGGGCAGCGGACCTCGCCAGCGAGTACAACCGTCGCTTCAACGGGATCGTGCTGCGCGACTACACCGCCGAAGGGAACGCTCAGCCGGCCGGGGATGGTCGCCTCTTTCGCGCTCCGCGCCCACCAGAAGACCGCCGTGGCCCGCATGGTCAGCGAACCCGCCGTCGGCCTGTTCCACGAGGTCGGCGCCGGCAAGACCGCCGAGGTGGTCGCCGGGGCGATGGAGCTGCGCCGTCGCGGCATGGTGAACAAGGTCGGTGTCGTGGTGCCGAACCACATGCTCGAGCAGTTCCCCCGCGAGTGACTGCAGCTGTACCCGCAGGCGCGGATCCTCGCCGCCAACACCGACACCCTCTCCGGCGATCGGCGGCGCATCTTCGTCGCCCGTGCCGACGCGAACGACTGGGACGCGATCATCCTCGCCCGGGAAGCGTTCAGGCGTCTCCCCGTCGAACCGGACACCATGGCCCGCTACATCGACAACGAAGTCGACACCCTCCGTCACGGCCTGGCGAACCTGGACTCCGAGGATCGGCAGACGGTCAAGCAGATCGAGAAGCGGATCGCCGCGTCCAGGAGACGCAGAAGCGTCTCCTGGACGCACCACGCGATGCGGGGATCGCGTTCGAATCCACCGGCATCGCGGAAGCCGAGGGTGGGTGGATCAGCCTGCGCACAGGAGGCGATGGCCCGCCCCAGCGTGCGGAAGAAGTTGAAGGGCCGGCAGTCGGCGATCCCGCCCGAGACGGACGCGGCGATCGCCAGAGCGCTGGATGAGGGTGACCGGTCCGCGGCCGACGTCGCGCGCATCTACCGGATCTCGCGCAGCGGCGTCTACCGCGCCGAGGTCAGACACCGAGCACGGATGGAGAGCGGAGGATGAAGCTGATACCGATCCCCGATGCCGACGGGTCTCCGCAGATCTGGATCAACGTTGACCACCTTGTGAGCGTGATGCCCGTCTACCGCGGCGCCTCCGGCGTCATGGTCGACGCGGAGCTGAAGGTTGACGGTATGCCGCTGTATCGAGTCAAGCTCGGAGAGCATTTGGATCGGGGTGCTGCGCAGCTGGTATTCGAGGGGTGGTCGATGCGTCTCGAACAAGGACTGATTTGATCGTCCGCGAGGGCGAGTGGCGACACAGGACTGATGCCTCAACTCTCCGAGATCTGGTCGTCCCTCTCAACATGGCCCGGGCTGCGGGGATCGTCGTCGATGCGGAGGATGGAGTGTGCTGCCGTGCGGTGGACTTCTGTCCGCGCGGTGATCGGTGAACGCCGCACCCTTGTGGCACTTCTATGAAACTCACAGGATGGGCTATATGAGCACATCAAGTCGGCGACTCTCTGGAGTCTGCATCTTGTCCATCTGTGCCTTCATAACCGCAGCGCTCGTGTCCGTGTGGGCCGTCATTGTCGGAACGCAAATCGAAAGCGAGATCGACGCGACCGCAGTCCAGACGTACTACTTCATTGCCGATGGGCTCGCCCTGGTTGGGGTTGTCGCGCTCATCGTGAGCATGAGGGCGCGCAAGAGCCGGCCCTAGCTACGAGAGAAGGCGACGTTCCGGCATTACCAGTTGCAGAGACTGGGGAACATCTCCAGCGGGTTGCTGAAGCCCGTGGCCACGCTCTCCAGGTCGCCGGCGTCGAGACTGAAGACCCTGGCACGCTGATCGTGCTGCGCGATCGCCTCACCGTCTCCCTCGAGGACGCCGCGGCTCTGCATAAGCAGCTGCTCAGCGAGTACGCGCGAGCGAACGGGACCGTCGAGCGGTCCGCGGCCGAACGGCAGCTCCGTGAGGCGATACCACCCGAACACGCCACACAGGAGCACCAGGCGCGCATCCGCCACGCCCGCACCGCTCAGGACGCACGCACCACCGCGTCGGCGCCGACGATCGACGACGGGTCCGGCATCCGTTGAGCACCATGTCCGAGCGTACGAGGAAGCCGCTAGCGTCGACGGCAGTGAGCAACGAAACCGGAGTAGCACATGCCCAACAACGCTAGTGGACCACATTCGACTTCCCCGCGAACCCTTCGCTCGATCACGTGGATCGAGCACTGTTGCAGGCCTCGCGATACGGCGACAAAAGGGGGTTTCCAGCATCGTATGTGAGCTTCGTTTTGAGTGCTGGGTGGGCGAAGACCGCGGGGATGTGGATGGTCTATCCTCCCGTGCTTCCCGGCTACGCTGACGGGCTGCAAGGACGCGGCCGAGTCCTGACCGAACGCTTTCGAGCGATTTATCACGACAACGAAGTGGAAGGTTTCAGTTTCACACTCGAGCCCGACGGCAGCTGGGACCTCGTCGACCAGCTGGAGGTGTTCGCCTACAGCGAGAACGGCGATGCGCTGCTCTGGCAAGTGAATGCACGCCAAGACTCCGGCGAGTTCCCGACCTGGCTGTCGGCCAACCTCAACGCACTCGAACTGGTCGGCGACACCCTCGACGACGTGCTCGTCGCGTTGAACAGTCGCATAGGGAACCGAGGGTCGGTCAGCGTGGATCCGCTGTTCCCCGCGACAATCTGACGAAGCCGAACGCGCTAGCAGGGAACGGCTCGAGGCAATTCGAATGCGAATTGAGACCTTCGGTTGATCCGATTTCGAGTCCCCTTCCGTACGGTTGAAGAGTCGGGAGTCATCCCCCGATTCCCGGAGAGAGAAGGCATACGTGAAGATCAATACGAAACTCAGGACGCTCGCGATTCTCGGGGCGGTTGCCCTCGGTTCTATCGGTGGTCTGACGGCCACCGCGGCCAACGCGGCCGACGATTCGGCGGGTCAGACCACGTCGACGGGCATCGTCGAGCGGGATATCAACACCGTCAGCGTTGAACCTGCCAACGACGAAGCGAACCTCGCCAAGCTGAACCAGCTCAAGGGGACGCAGACGTCCGCGGAGATCGCCGCGATCGTTAGCTCGGAGAAGAAGCACGTCGCTCTCCTCGACACCGAGACCAACACTTATGTGGCCGCCTTCTATGTGCAGGAGCCGACGTTCACGCTCTTCGCGATCAGCGTTCGCGGCCCGGGCTGCGCGACGACTGACGCCTGCGCAACGACCGCCTCGGGCACTCCCAACGGGTACTACGGCACGGGTCAGCGTGACATCAACCTGACGAACATCACGAAGATCTTCGCCGGCAACCGCAACACCTCGTTCTGGTACAACGTCAGCGGCGGCTCTGCCGCTGACTACGTTGCAGCGGGTGCCACCACCTATCTGTCCTCCGCGCGGCACTACCTCAGCATCACGCGGAGCTGACACCCGACACCACTAAAAGGGGCTTCCGCTGGTTCAGCGGGAGTCCCTTTACGTCTGGCTAGAGAGTTGCACCCCAAGATGCTGCCTGTCAGCCGTGGGAGCGGGTGATCCACTGGTCCCATTCGGTCTCATCGGTGGCGTCCGACCAGTCGCGGATGGGGCGGCTCTCCTGGTGCCCGTTGGTGCAGCCGGCGCTGGCGGATGCCTTCTTGACGCGTCCGACGGCGAGGGCGTAGCGCTCGTGCCACCCGATGGAGCCGAGGCCGGTGTCGTTGGGGTCGAAGAGCGCGCGGTGCGCGCTGCGGAGGGCGGATAGTTCTTCGACGAGCCACCCGTGCTTCCACCAGCAGGCGGGGATGACGGTGGGGCTGACCTGGTAGCGGAGGGTGAACCACTGCACCCACGCGCGAAGGTCGATCCACACGTCGTGGGCGGTTTCGTCGTCGAGCTCGCGCCAGTTCACTACCCACACGGCGTCGAGCTCGGCGGCGGCTTGACGGTTGTCGAGGTCGATCTCGGCCTGCATCACCGCCGCGGCCTCGTCGACCGTGAAGTCGTCGAAGTCGTCGCTCATGATCCTTCTCCCCCTCGGGTGGTGTGTTTGCGTCTGACGATCTGCAGCGCGGTCGTGGACGCCTGCTCGCGGGTGCGGTGGCGTGCCAGGAGCGGGTCGCGGTCGATGATCCGGTGCAGCAGCTCGTGGCAGGCCGGGTGCAACGGCCGCAGGTCCTCGTGCGACTCGTCGGCGTACCAGCCGGCCAGCCGGCTGCTGTCTTCTTCACCCCGTCGTAGGACAGGTGGTGCAGTTCGATTTCGCGCCGGTCGGCGGTGCGATCGCATCCGACGCACGTCCACTCCCCCGCGAGCTGCAGCTGGTCGCGGAACCAGCGGTCGCGGCGCGCGAACCACTGCGGCGAGGTCAGGTAGCCGGTGCGGTACGTGTTGCCGCGCGAGGGCCGGCGTCGGTTAGACATCCCGAGCCCGCGCGGTGAAGTGAGCTTGCTGTTCCCGCTCGAGGTCGCGCTTGCTCGTGGAGATCTCCCGCCCGTCGCAGCGTTCGGCCCACCCGTCGAGCTCCAGCAGCACGGGCCGGCGGTTGCGGTAGCTGAGAAGGCCCGTGCCGTTTGGCATCCGGCGTAGCTCGTCGACGGTCATCAGCGGGAGACGCTCGTGCTGTTCGCTGGTGGAGTAGCCGAGCTGCTCGGTATTCCACGACCGTTGCGTGCGCTGACGGTCCCGGTACCCGAGGAGCCGTTCGACGTCGCCCAGGTGGTCAGCGTCGCCACCACCCCCGAGGAGCACCTTCGCGGTCGCAGCAGACCAGATCGTGGAGGCCTCGGCCGCGGACCAGCTGGTCTCCGCCTGGGACAGCGCCTGCAGCACGACGAGCGTGCAGATACCGCGGCCGCCGCCGTCGGCCATGACGCGGGGAAGGCGCTCCCAGCGGAACATGTTCGCGACCCCGTCCAGGATCAGCCCCAGCGGGATCGATAGCCGTGCACCAGGCGACGCCATCGCACGCTTCCGACCGACCTCCACGATGTCGTCGAGCAGTGGGAACAGGAGCCCGCCCATCGCCGTCGCACCGGTGGACGAGCCAAGAAGGTACAGCGTGTTCTCCCCGTCGAGGAACTCGGCGGAGGCGAACGGGGCGTCCGCGCCCGTCGGGGACAGTACGTCGCGGATCTTTGGGATCGAGAGCGGCGCGACGGCTGCCTGCACCCCGAACCACTGCGACGACAGCAGCCTCGGGTCTCCCTCGAGGACGGATTCCAGACCGTCGCCCCCCGGGCGTCCCGTAGATGCGGAGAATGTCGACGGGGCCGCGCGTGAGCCCCGGCGCCGACCCCACCGGTACAGGTCGTCGACGGATCTGTTCTGCACCCCACCTGTCTTCGGCGACCCGCCCGCCCATCGGCCCGCCGTCGCGGAATCGGAGGCGCGCGCCAGAATCGGATGCGGGGGCTGCCCTGGTCCGAATCCGCTTGCGGTCTCCGCATCCGCTGCGCGGCATCCAGCACTCGACGCGGCTTCCGGTGTGCGTGCCCGCTTCGGCCGCCTGCCCACACTGCCTGCGCCCTGCCGCTATCCCGCCCAGCCGCCGCGGAATCGGACGTGCGCGCCGGAATCGGATGCGGGAGCGCATGTGGTCCGAATCTGCTGCGCTCCTCCGAATCCGCCGCGGCGCGGCAGCCGCCCCGGCCCGGGCGGTCAGCGGCGGGGCAGGATGTCGTCGAGGTGGGCAGCGAGGTGCGCGGCCACGTCGACGCTCTCGCGGTCGTACAACCACTGGTACTGCAGGCCGTCCCACAGCGCGACGAGGCGGATCGCCTCGCGCTCGGGGTCGCGGTGCGCCGGCAGGTCGCCGTCGTCGCGCGCGGCGCTCAGCATCGCGGCGAGGCGGTCGATCGCGAGCGTGAAACGGCGCTCGAAGTAGTCGTGAGCCGGGTGGTCGTCGGGCAGGGCCTCGCACGAGAGCACCGCGTAGACCTCGATCAGTCCGGGCGCGGTGGCCGCGTTGGCGGCGGCACCGCGGGGGATGTCGCGCAGGATGTCGGCGGCGCGGGTGAGTCCTTCCAGGGGTTCGACCGAGACGGCCCGGTCGCGCTCGGCGAGGACGGCGCCGAGCAGCGCGTCCTTGGAGGAGTAGTGGTGCAGCAGGGCCGATTTGGACACGCCGACACGTTCCGCGATCTCGCGGAGGCTCGTGGCGGCGTAGCCGTCGCGGGCGAAGAGGGCCGTCGCGTCGCGGAGGATGCGGGCCCGGCGCTCGCGGCCGACCCGATAGCCGTCGGTGCCGGTCTCGTCGGCGGATGCCGAGTCGAGCGGCTGCCACGAGACGGACACGGCGGAACCAGGACCCCCGGAAACAGAACCCGCAGACCCCCCAGAACCAGAACCCCCGGAACCAGAAC
>NZ_JBXAFF010000076.1:0-6651 GCF_058792815.1 Microbacterium sp. MPR-TSA4 | reverse complement strand
CTGAGCACCTCCATCACCCGCCCAGTCGGGGCCAGGTGCTCGTCGACGGGCTCCACGGCCGCGTTCCACTGCTTGCCCGTCGCCTGGTAGACGGGTGGGGCGAGCCGGTTGGAGGCGGTCTCGTCCGGGCCGAAGATGCGGAAGTTGTCCGGGTTGTCCCGGATCACCCCCGCCAGCCACTCGCCCAGCACGCGGGTCGCTTCCCCGGTTCCCGCACCCCGCTCGGCCGGGTCGACCGGCTGCGCGTGCTTGTGGAAGTCCGGGAGCCGCAGCGGGACGGTGAGTTGTCCGCCGTTGCCGGCCGGGTTCGCGCTCATCCGCCGATCCCCGTCCGGGGCGATCGCGACCGTGGCCGGGCGGGGGGCGCCGGTCACGTCGAACAGCCCGTGCGGGCGGTAGGACGCCAGCCAGTCCTCGAGGATCCGCAGGTGCTCCGGATTGTCGCGGACCTCGGCGAGCGGCACCTGATGTGCCCGCCAGGTGCCCTCCACCGGCAGACCGTCGATGATCTTCGGGCAGGTCCACCCCTTCGGGCTGCGCAGCACGATCGCCGGCCACGCCGGCCGCCCCTCCAGCGTCCCCGCCGCCGCGGCGGCCTTGATGTCCGCGATCTCATCCAGTACCGCATCCAGCACTGCCGCGAAGGCCGCGTGGGACTCACGCGGGGTTTCCCCATCGAAGCCGACCGTGACGACGTGGGGGTCGTGGCCGTAGCCGCGCAGCAGCGCGACCAGCTCTTCCTCGGGGATGCGGGACAGCACGGTCGGGTTGGCGATCTTGTACCCGTTCAGATGCAGGATCGGCAGCACCACCCCGTCGTGGGCGGGGTTGAGGAACTTGTTGCCGTGCCACGCGGTCGCCAACGGCCCGGTCTCGGCCTCCCCGTCACCGATCACGCAGGCGACCAGCAGGTCGGGGTTGTCGAACGCCGCCCCGTAGGCGTGGACCAGGGAGTAGCCGAGCTCGCCGCCCTCGTTGATCGACCCCGGCGTCTCCGGGGACGCGTGCGAGGGGATCCCGCCGGGGAAGGAGAACTGCCGGAACAGCGCCCGCAGCCCCTCTTCGGTGCGGTCGATGCCCGGGTAGCGTTCGGTGTAGGTGCCGTCCAGGTAGGCGTTGGCGACCATGCCGGGTCCGCCGTGCCCGGGCCCGGTCACGTACAGGGTGTTCAGGTCGCGGTCGCGGATGGCACGGTTCAGGTGGGCGTAGAGGAAGTTCAGGCCCGGGGTGGTGCCCCAATGGCCCAGCAACCGCGGCTTGATGTCCTCTGGGATGAGGCGGTGGCGCAGCAGCGGGTTCCCCTGCAGGTAGATCTGGCCGATGCTCAGATAGTTCGCCGCCCGCCACCACGCATCCACCGCCGACAGCTGCTCGATGGCGGCATCGGTGGTGCGGTGCGCCCACGCGGGGGGTGCCGGTGTGGGGGTCATGGTCGGTCTCCTTCCGATCCGCGGCCGCTCGGGTCGCGCCAGGTGCGAATGACGGTGGTCATGGTGTTGCCGCCGGGATGAGGACGGTGGCGGTGGTGTCGCGGATCCAGACCACGCCGCGGTCATCGACCAGGACGATCGCACCGTCCCCGGTGACCCCGAGGGCTTGGACGGTTCCCGTGGTGGTGCCGACGTTCTCCCAGCCGGTGCCGACTAGGCGTCGCAACGTCCCGTCGGTGTCCACTCCGACCACCCCACCGGTTGGGTCGGTCTCCACCAGGTACAGCAGTGGCGCGTCCGGCGCCGGGGTGAAGGTGGCGCCACCGTCGGTGCTGTGCTGCAGCCCGTCCTGGGTGGCGGCGTACAGGGTGCCGTCGGTCGCGGCGGCCAGGTCGACGGCGGGCAGCTCGGCACCGTCCGCCCAACTCTGCCCGCCGTCGCTGCTGGTGCGCAGCAGCAGCCGGGAGGATCCGATCCCGTACAGGGTGCCGTCGCCGGTGACGGTGAGGACGTGGAAGTCCTCTTCCCCGGTGAACGCGACCGGTTCCCACGAGGCGCCGGCGTCGAGGCTGCGGATGATGCCGAGGTTGGGGGCGCCGAGCTCCGCCGGGGTGGACGGGCCGGGGTGCCCGGACGCGTAGAGGGTGTCACCGGTAGCGGTCAGTCCCATCGCGTCCAGGTCGATGCCACCGACCGGGCCGGTGACGGTGCCGTCCTCGCCCAGCGTGTACAGGCCGGTGTGGGTGCCCAGCAGCACGGTGCTGTCACCGGCGTCGACGATGCCGTGCACATGCCCGAACCCGGCCGCGGTGCCCGCGGGGGCATCGGGCTCCGCAGGGGTGGTGCTGCAGCCCGTGAGCAGCAGCGCGACGGTGACGGTGGCCGTGATCGCCAGTCTGCGGGTGGTGGGAGAGATCATGAACGGAGGTCCTTTCCGTGCGGGTACGCCGGATACCGGTGACCGCACAGGGGTCGAGGGTGGGGACTCGGACGGGACCGGCATCGGGAGCGCGGGTCCCGTCCGAGGGGTACCGGGTCAGAGGCTGGCGAGGATGTCCTGCATCGTGGTGATCTCGGCGGTCTGCCCGTCGATGATCTGCTGCGCGAGGGCGGCCACGTCCGTGTTCTGCCCGTCGGTGAGCACCGACTGCGCCATCGTCACGGCGCCCTCGTGGTGGGCGATCATGCCGTTCAGGAACAGGCGGGTCGCCTCGACCCCGGTCGCGGCATCCAAAGCGGCCATGTCGTCCTCCGACATCATCCCGCCGCCCATGTCCATGCCATCCATTCCGGACATGGAGTCGTCGTACGGGACGCCCCACTCCTCCAGCCAGCCCTTCATGGTCTGGATCTCCGGGTCCTGTGCGGCCTTGATCTGCTCGGCGAGGTCCACCACCCGCTCGTCGATGCCGTCTTTCGCGAGGATCTGATCGGCCATCTCGATGGCCTGCTGGTGGTGCGGGATCATCATGGTCACGAACATCTCGTCCGCGGCGTTGAACGTGGCGGCGGACTGGGAGGGGGCGGTGCTGGTCATCCCCCCGGGTCCGTGGTCCATGCCGGGCATGGTGCCGTCGGTGGGGGCGCAGCCAGCGAGCACGAGCACGGTGGCCAGGGCGCCGGCGGTCAGCGCGAGAGTACGAAAACGCATCAGGGGTGTCCTTATCTAGTCAGTCGGTGAGGGTCTGATTCACTGCCCGGGAGGGCACGGTGCAGCATCCCCAGCGGGGTCGCCGGGGTGCAGACGGACTCAGGTACGACTGATGGACAGGACAAGCAGTGAGGGCGGGCGGGGGTGCGGCAACCCGGCCAGCAGCATCCGGGTTTGGGAGCGGGCACGCGCGACCGCGCGGGTGAACAGGCCCCGGAACGTCGGGGCGAGCAGGACGATCGCCGCGGCCAGCAGCGCCAGCACGCACACCATCATCAGCAACGAATGATCCGGCACCCCCGCAGGGGTGCCGCACCCGTCCTGGCAATGACCCCCAGCGGCCTCCGCCGCAGCTGTGGTCATCGGCGTATCGTCGGCAGCGGCTGGTGCGGAGCCGACCTGGCTGTGCGTGCTCATCGCGCTGGTCTCTGATGCCAGGGCGGGCTGGTGGGACCCGGTCAGGATGTGCATGGACAGCAGCCCTGTGATGATCGCCAGGGCGATCGGAGCGGCCAGCAGGAGCCGTCGCACCCCGGGGCTCAGACGCGCGTGCGAGCGAATCACGTTCACGACCGACCTCCTTCCCGTCCAGGGTAGCGGTGCCCTGCCTCCGCGACGCGGTCAGAACACCACGCACGGGGCGAGGCGCCCTCCCACCCAGCATATACCCATCCGGGGTATCCGGGGGGGACGTGTCGCGGTCGCCCGCGGCCGCCGATGAGACCCGCCTCGGAGACGGCTACCCGCCAGGGGTATGCTGGCGACATTGAGGAAGGAGCGTCGACGGTGAATCAGTTGGTGGCGCGACGACGGGCACTCGGGTCCCGGCGCGCCCTGTGGTTCTACCTGGCCGCGGTGACCGCGATCATCGCGGGACTGCTCGCGATGCACTCGCTGAGTCTGGAAGAGGACCAGGCGGGCGCTGTCGTCGCCGCCGCCGTTGCGGCTCCCGACACCGCCGCCGACATCCTGGTCAGCGGGGTGGTGACACCCTCGTGCGATGAGACGGTCTGCGGGACGTCTCATGCTGTAGCTGCCGTGACGTGTCTGCTCGCGTTGCTGACCCTGCTCATCCTGGTGTTACCCGCCCGGGACGGGTGGATGTCGCTGCCGGCGTGGCTGCGATCCCTCCCCGGCAGGTCGGCCTCGTTCACGTCCAGGTCGGCTCTTCTGCGGCCCTCCCTGATCGTTTTGTCGATCAGTCGCACCTGATCAACGCTCAGCTCGCGCCCGCCCTCTAAGCCACCGCTGGCGCGTCCCGTCTGCGTGATGCCGCCGACGGCCACGATGTGCGCCCCGAAGCGCGCCCCGCCTGCAGCACCGTGTGTGACCCGATTCAGGATTATCGCCGCCGAAGCGGCACACTTCCCGGCCGCACCTCCTGGTTGGACCGTGTGACGGCGGCGGCGACCGTGCTCACCTTCATCGTCCCCCTCCTCCAGGAAAGTCTTGTATGCCCGAACCCGCCCTTTCTCCCCCGACGACCGGTATCGATACGCGCCGCGCTGCGAGAGCCGCCCTCTCTTCCCCACCCGTGCCGACGCGAGGCGATCGACGCCGTCGGCCTACCCGTAACGCCCGGACACCTCGACACGCGCCTCGCAGCACGCTCACCCACCATCGGATGCTCGCCGGCACCGTGATGTTCACGGACGCTCCCCTCGCCGCGCTGCCGTTGCTTATCACGTTGACGCCGGAGCCGGTGTTCGCCGTCGAGGCGACCCGCACCCCGGTGCGCGCCCAGTCGTTCACCACCCCCGACACCGTCACCGAGACGGTGATGGTGCGCGGGGACTACACGGTGGCTGTGACCGGCCCTGCCGGGACCGAGTCGTACGCGCACACCGCGGACACGTTCACCAACGACCCGGCGTCGGCGGTGCAGTGGCCGTTCACCGTGGGAGTGCCGATCAGCAGCACGTTCGGCTATCGCACCCGGCCGTGCCCGTGCTGCTCAAATTTCCATGCCGGACTGGACATGACCCCCGGGATCGGCACCCCGATCCAGGCGATCGCCGACGGGGTGGTCACCACCGCGACGGAGCAGGGCGGCGCGTACGGGGTGTACGTGGTGATCCGACACGAGATCGATGGGCAAGTCGTGGAGAGCGTCTACGCGCACATGCGGGAAGGGTCCCTCGCCCTGACCCCGGGACAGACCGTGCGGGTGGGGCAACTGGTCGGCCGGGTCGGGAACAGTGGACGCAGCACCGGTGCGCACCTGCACTTCGAGATCCGCACCGGAGGCGAAGCGGTGGACCCGCTGGCGTGGCTCCCGGCGAGGGTGAGGCCCTGATGGACGCACTCCTCATTGTGGCTCCGGCGCTGATCCCGAGCCCGGGGATCAGCTTCGTGCAGGTCGGGCCGTTCCAGATCCGGTTCTACGCGCTGGCGATCCTGGCCGGGATCGTGCTGGCGGTGCTGATCACCGGCCGTCGGCTGCGGGCGGTCGGGCATCCGGCCGGGGTCGTGGTGGATGTGGCGATGTGGGCGGTGCCGTTCGGGATCCTCGGCGCCCGGATCTACCATGTGCTCACCCATCCGGGCGACTACTTCTTCCCTGGCGCGGACCTGTGGCGGGTGCTCTACATCTGGGAGGGCGGGATCGCGATCTTCGGCGCGATCCTGGGCGGGCTGGTCGGGATCGTGATCGCCACCCGTCGCGCCGGGATCCCGGTGCTGCTGTCCCTGGACGCGCTCGCCCCGGGGATGCTGGTCGCCCAGGCGGTGGGGCGGCTGGGGAACTACTTCAACCAGGAGCTGTTCGGCCCGCCCACCACCTTGCCGTGGGGGTTGCAGATCGACCCCTCAGCTCCCGCGATCCCGCCGGGGACCCCGGCGGGGACCCTGTTTCATCCGCTGTTCCTGTACGAGCTGCTGTGGAACCTGGCCGGTGCCGCCGTGATCGTGCTGCTCGAGCAGCACCGCCGCCGGCACGGCCGGATTACGTTGGGCGCCGGGCGGAGTCTGGGCGTGTACCTGCTGTGGTACGGGGCAGGGCGGGCGGCGCTGGAGTCCATCCGGCTGGATCCCACCGAGCTGCTCGCCGGCGGGCTGAAAGCGAACGTGCTCACCGCCCTGGTGGCCGCCGCACTGGGGGTCGGGCTGCTCGCCCACGCCTCCTGGCGCGCCCGCCGCCGCACACCCGTCCGGGAGAGGGAGGATGCGCGTGTCGATCCGCAGTGAGCAGGCCCCGCAGCTGCCCGCCGATCACGTCGACCGGCCGGTGGAGGAGCGCACGAATCCGCGCCTGAGCGTGTCGGGGTGGGCGCGGTGGGCGTGGCGGCAGCTGACCAGCATGCGCACCGCCCTGGTGTTGTTGCTGCTGCTCGCGGTGGCCGCGATCCCCGGGTCGTTGGTCCCGCAACGCTCCTCCGACCCGAACGGGGTGATCCAGTTCGACAAGACCAACCCGGGCTGGATGTGGGCGGTGGACCTGCTGCAGCTGCACGACGTGTTCGGGTCGGTGTGGTTCTCCGCAATCTACCTGCTGCTGTTCGCGTCGCTGATCGGCTGCGTCATCCCCCGCATCCGCCACCACCTGACCGCGCTGCTCGCCCCGCCCCCGGC
>NZ_JBXAFF010000075.1:0-6819 GCF_058792815.1 Microbacterium sp. MPR-TSA4 | reverse complement strand
ACAAGCGGGCTGTGTTGCATTTCCTGCAACTGTGCGGGTTGGCGCATGATCGTTGATCTGGCGCGGAAACGAAGCCGTGCCAGCTTACTGATGATGGTCGGGCGCCGACTTGAGCCGGGGTCATTGCGGTCTCGATCGGCTGTGCGCGGGCAGCGTTGAGCCAGCTTTTGCCTGACGAGCCGCGAGATCATCGATATCCGCGTACACGGCGTAACGCCCGATGCAACTGAGGGGCAAGGCGCAATAGACGTTGCGCCTGTTGACCGTGTGTTACATTTACTGTCGTTTCCGTTGCGTCTGATGCATCCCTGGAGGGTGAATGGTTTCGCGCCCGCTGATGCTCGCGCCTGTTGTGCAACTCGACCCCGAGCGGGCCACGTTCACCGACATGCTCGATCGGTACGCGATCTCGTTGCGGTCCCGAGGCCTGTCGACCTCGACCATTGAGGCGCGGCTGTGGGGTGTGAGACGGTTCCAAGAGTTCACCGGCGAGTATCCGTGGAACTGGGGTCCGCGGGATGTTGAGGACTTCACGTCTGCGCTGCTGTCGCGGCCGCAGCCGGTCGCGCATTCCACGATCCGGGGCTACCACCTGATGGTGAAGCTGTTCTGCGAGTTTCTCGTCAATCCGACTTACGACTGGCATGACGTCTGCCTCGAGCGGTTCGGGCTCGTCCCGGCGCAGATCTGCCACCCGTGGAACACGCACTCGCATCTGGCGGAGTTCGAAGCGCGCGCATCGCGGCGACCGTTCGGGTATGACGAGCTCGAGGCGTTCTTCGCGCGGGCCGATGAGATGGCGGAGGATCTGATCGCGAGCCGCGGGAAGGCGGCGATCCCGGCGCTGAGGGACGCGCAGCTGTTCAAGACCGTCTACGCGTTCGGGCTGCGCCGCCGGGAAGCGGTGATGCTCGATCTCAACGATCTGCGACCGAACCCGCACATGCCCGACTGGGGCCCTTACGGGAAGGTCCACGTTCGCTACGGGAAGGCGATGAAAGGTTCGCCACCGCGGCGCCGCACGATCCTCGCGCTGCCAGAGTTCGAGTGGGCGACCCGCGGGTTGAAGGTCTGGGTCGAGGAGGTCCGGCCGCGGATCGCGACGGACAACGCCGCGGCGCTTTGGCTGAGCGAGCGCCGCGACCGGATCAGCACCCGCACCGCGGACGTCCGGTTCGCGCGGATCCGCGACGACCTCGACTTGGACCCGATGCTGACGCTGCACAGCTTGCGGCACTCGTATGTGACGCACCTGATCGAGTTCGGCTACGCCGAGAGGTTCGTTCAGGAGCAGGTCGGGCATCATCACTCGTCGACGACGGCGATCTACACCTCGGTCAGTGATGACTGGAAGAACCGGGTGTTCCACGAAGCGCTCGATCGGGTGCTCGGAAAGAAGGAGGACGTCGCATGACCCGCAAGTTCGAGTGGCACCTGCGTCGGCGTCTCGCCGAGCGCGACATCTTCAAGACCACCGACCTCGGCCCGCTACTGGCCGAGCAGGGCGTCTCCCTCTCCCGAGAGCAGGTCTACCGGCTGGTGACGAGCCCGCCGCAACGACTCAACATGGAAGTCCTCGACGCGCTCTGCGTGATCCTCGGCTGCACCCCCAACGACCTCATCACGTTCGAGGACATCACCGTGAAGCAGACCCGCGTGGTCGGCGGAACGGTCACCGAGCTCGGGTCGTTGCGGACGGTCCCTGCCAAGCTCGTCCGCCCCGACAAGCAGTGACCTCGCCACCCACCACCGCACTTCCCGACACCGTTCACCATCTCCTCGCGCAGGGCGAACCCTGGGTGAGCATGGGCGAAGCTTCGCTCACGGAGTTCATCGTCGAGTTCGCGCCCGCCGCCGTCACCCGCGGGCACATCGCCCGCTACGTCCGGACCACCACCGACCTCGCCCATGCCGGTGACCGGATGACGCCCGCGATCGTGCAGCGCTTGCTCCGCCGAGTTCGCGATAACGGGCACGCCGTGGTGGTGCCCGTCTGCGAACGATGCGGACGAGAACGGATCATCGGCCGCGGGCCCGACGATCGGCGCATCTGCAAGCCCTGCACCGACGTGCTGCGCGCCGAGGAATGCAGCGACTGCGGCAGGATCCGCCTCGTCTGCCTGCGCCGCGGCGGGAAACCGCTCTGCAACAACTGCCGACGGCGGCTCCCGGACGCGAAGAAGTCCTGCAGCCGCTGCGGCAACGCACGCCTGGTGCACACGACCACTGCGGCCGGCCCGCTCTGCCCAGAATGCGCCCCCGGGAAAGTCGAACCCTGCGTGCACTGCGGGCGCACCGCCCGCGTCAGGGTGCGGTTCACTGGCGGCGCGACCTGCAGCCCCTGCTTCAACGTCATCCGCAACACGCGCCGACCCTGCCCCCGATGCCAGCGCGTCACTTTGGTCGCATCCGTCGCAGACGACGGCACCCTCGCCTGCACACCCTGCGCGGGACGGTCATCTCCGTTCATCTGCGTCAGCTGCGGCATCGAAGACATCCGTCACGGCAAGAAGTGCTATCCCTGCAGCGCCCGCGACGCCGTCGACGCCCTCTTCGCCGCCGGCACCCCCGACCGGCAGGGGGTGCTCGAGCCGCTCCGGGTCAGGCTCCTGAACCACCCCGAGCCGAAATCCATGGTCCAATGGCCGCGACGCTCCGCCTCCGCCCGATTGATCCGCGACATGCTTACCGGGCGCCTCGAGATCTCTCACGAAGACCTCGACGAGCACCCTGTCACCCAAGTCGCCGAACTCATGCGTCACGCCCTCACCGACGTCGGCGTGCTCCCACCCCGCGACCAGGCCTGGTCGCACTTCGAACGCTGGCTCGACCGGTTCCTCACCGGCCACCCCGCCGAGATCTCCCGCATCCTCGGCCCCTACTGCCGATGGTCCGTCATCGCCCGCACCCGGCTGCTGATCGCCCGCAACGGCCTCAGTGACGGCACCTTCGATCGCGCCCGCTCCTCCTGCCGGATCGCGTTGGCGTTTCTCACCTACCTCCACGACAACGCCCTCGACCTGCACACCGGGTCCCAGACGATCCTCGAGGACTACCTAGAACAGTTCCCTCGGCACCTCGATCAGGTCCGCACCTTCATCCGCTGGGCCGCCGACACCGGACGCGCGACGCGGATGAGCCCGCCGCCGTCCCGCTGGGTCGACCCCTCCACCAGCTACCCGATACCCGTCTACCGGGACTGGATGCACCGCTTCGAGACCGACGAGACCATCCCCTTGCGGACGCGGATCTGCGGCCTGCTCTGCGGCACCCTCGGACGCCCCAGCTCCACCGTCGCGAAACTCACCCGCACCGCCATCACCGACACCGGCGACGAGATGACCGTCACCATCGGCACCTCACCCGTGAGGCTCCGCGACCCGCTCCCCGCCCTGATCCGCCGGCAGCTCGACGCCCCGCGACGCTGGGACACCGACTCCGACTGGCTGTTCCCCTCCAAGCTCCGCGCCGGCGCGCACACCGACTACAGCATGATGGTCAAAGACCTGCAGACCCTCGGCTGCAGCATCGTCTCCCTCCGCGGCGCCGCACTCCTCGCCCTCGCCGCCACCATGCCCGCCGGCCCCCTCTCCGACCTCACCGGCATCAGCACCGGCGTCGCCAACCGCTGGCAAACCCTCGCCGCGGCCGCCTACTCCGGATACCCCGCACTCCGTCTCGACTAACCCCAATCTGCATTAGTATCTGCGTATGCACGTAGATACTTTTCCTGATGACCTCACTCCCGCGAACGACTTCGTCGACATCGCGGTCGAGGTGTTCCGTCTCCTCGCGGACGCGACCCGGATTCGGATCGTCCTCGCGCTGCAGGGCGAGGAGCTCTCGGTGAACCACCTGGCGGACATCGTCGACCGGAGCCCCGCGGCGGTGTCTCAGCATCTGGCGAAGATGCGGTGGGGAAAGCTCGTGCGGGTCCGTCAGGAGGGGAACCGGATGTTCTACCGGCTCACGGACGAACACGCGACCCGGCTGGTGGTCGAAGCGATCCGCCAGGCGGAGCACACCGTCGAGGAGACGCCGGGGCACCACGCATGATCACCGTTCTCCGCAACGGCACCTACGCGAAGCTGTTCTCCGCGCAGGTGATCGCGCTCGTCGGCACGGGCCTGCTGACCGTCGCGCTCGGCCTGCTCGCGTTCGATATCGCGGGGTCCGCGGCCGGGTCGGTGTTGGGCACCGCGTTGACGATCAAGATGGTCGCCTACGTGGGCGTCGCGCCCCTCGTTGCCGCTCTCGTCGACCGGCTACCGAAGAAGGCGGTGCTCGTCGGCGCCGACCTGATCCGCCTGGCGATCGCGTTGATGCTGCCGTTCGTGACCGAGACCTGGCAAATCTACGTGCTCGTGTTCGTGCTGCAGTCCGCATCAGCGACGTTCACCCCGGCGTTCCAGTCGCTTATCCCGGCCGTGCTTCCGGAGGCGAAGGACTACACGAAGGCCCTGTCGCTCTCACGGCTCGCCTACGACCTCGAGGCGATCCTGAGTCCCACGATCGCCGCGGCACTGCTGACAGTGATCAGCTACAACAACCTGTTCGTCGGGACCGCGATCGGGTTCACGTGCTCCGCCACCCTCGTCCTCGCCTCCCGCCTCCCCGCCCGCGACACGGAGCCCTCACGCTCGACGTTCTGGCAGCGGCTCCCGCTCGGGCTCAAGGTGTTCGCCCGGACCCCGTCGCTGCGGTTCCTGATGATCACGAACGTGATCGTCGCCGCCGGGACCGCCATCGTGCTCGTCAACTCCGTCGTCTACGCGCGGGGCGTGTTCGGGCTCGACGATGCGGCCCTCGCGATCGCGCTCGGCAGCTACGGCATCGGATCGCTGATCGTCGCGTTCACCATCCCGACCCTCGTGGGCCGGTTCGGGGTGATCCGAGTGATGGTCGCCGGCGGCATCGTCATCACCGCGGGACTGACCGCGGCGATCGCCGTCACGACCCTCGCGGTCACCACCGGAACCGGCTGGTTCCTGCTGCTGGGCACCTGGGTGCTCCTCGGCATGGGCACGTCGCTGGTGAACACCCCCTCGTCACGGCTCCTCGCCGACGCCTCCACACCGGCGAACCGGAACCTCGTCTACACGGCCCAGTTCGCCCTTTCCCACGCCTGCTTCCTGATCACCTACCCGATCGCGGGATGGCTCGGCGCGGTCAGCCTCATCCTCGCCGCCGTGGCCCTCGGGGTCATCGCGGGAGGCGGGCTGGTCGCCGCCTTCGTCCTTGCCCGCCGCATCCCCGCGACAGCGCCCGAGGTTGAAGCGCCCGCGACGGCATAGGCTCCCCGCGATGCGAGCGGAAACGACAACGGCCGGCCGGAGACAGGAGATCTCCGACCGGCCGTCTGCGCCTTACGGGGTCTTGCGGCGCAACCCGCGCACCACAGCCGCGACGATCGCGGCCACCGCGACCACACCCACCGCGACCACGACCCACACCCACACCGGGGCGCCTTCCTCCGCGACCACCGCGGCATCCGCCTCAGTCGACGCGGCCGGAGACTCGGCAGCAAGATCGCTCGGCGCGACCGTGACCTGAGCGGCCGGGGACTCCTCGGCCAGCTGACCGTCATCACCACACGCCGGCGTCTCACGCCCCGCGGCCGCAGCAGCACCGGCGGCGGGCTGATACGTGAACGAGTACTCGTCGGAAATCGGATGCCCGTCACCGGACACCGCCCGCCACAGCACCCGATACTCGCCCGCCGCGCCGAGCTCGACAAGCGTCGTCATGACCGCCTGATCGACGTCGCTGCACCCGGTCTCGTAATACCGGTCGTCGGGGCCGATCACGACCGTCTTCGCCGCGGTCGGCTCGTCGAGGATCACATCGGTGAACACCAGCTCGATGTCGGGCAGGCCGGTCACCGTCGCCCCCGATTCGGGGTTCGTGTTCGACAGCGCCTCATGCGCGGACGCCGCGGACGCAGACCCGACCACCAGGCCGGCGGAGATCGCGGCCGCCGCAGCGACCACAAGGAAACGATGGACAGATCGTCCAGACATGCAAAACACCTTTCGGTTGGCGCGCGCGACGACCACCGCCGCACACGCGAGGGATGACAAGAAGGGAAATCGGACCGTCAGCAGACGACCGGAGGCCCCCGCCACCGCACAACCGAGAACAACCGGCCAGGCAACGCCAGGACCGGCTCCGCCACGAACACCCGCACCACCCGGAACGGGCGCAACGGGACGAACAACCGCAACGCAACCAGGCCAGCGAGCCCCAGTAGTTGCGCGACCGCGAGGACCGCCTGCTCGCCGCGGCCGAGCATCAACACGGTGATCAACGCGGCGACAACATGCGCGACCCACATCGACCCGTCCGCGACCGCGTGATCCGGCATCGAAACGGCCACCACCCGATGCTCGACAGCATCGAGGAGCCCATCGCGTGGTGATCATGCGCCGGGGCGGGCGCACCCGAGACCCCGAGGGGAACAGACAGCAACGCATGGAACAGCAACTGACTGATCGAGACCGCCACAGCAAGGCGGAACCAAGACAACGCCCGCCCCGCCAGGAACACGCACACTGGCAACGCGAGCACCAACGCGACCAGCACGTTCAACCACGGCGGCAACCCGTCCCCACCCGCAGCATGCGACATCGTCGCGACGAACGTCGCGATTCCCGCAGCGAACGAACCACGAATGACCCTTGGGCCCCTCGCCGCTCGACTCGACTGCACCACACCACCGTAACGGGCCCGCAACGCGCGCCTGGGCGGGAGGAAGGGCGACTACTCCGAAAGTGAGCACTCACAACACTGCGCAGACGCAAGAAGGAGGTTGCACCAGAC
>NZ_JBXAFF010000074.1:0-6902 GCF_058792815.1 Microbacterium sp. MPR-TSA4 | reverse complement strand
CCCCCGCGCCCACCGCGCCGGCCACCCGCCCGGCGGGGGAGGGGGTCAGACCGCGCGGATGAGGTCCGCGGCGCGCTCGCCGATCACGATCGCGGGCGCGTTCGTGTGCCCGCGGATGATCGTGGGGATCACCGACGCGTCCGCGACCCGCAGGCCGTCGACTCCGCGCACGCGCAGCGCGGGATCGACCACGGATGCCGCATCCTCGCCCATACGCGCCGTGCCCACCGGGTGGTACAGGGTGTGCGAATACCGCCGCAGCGACAGCTCGATGCGTTCGGCGGCGCTCATCCGCTCGCCCCCGGCCGGCTGCACCCATCCGCCGGTGGTCACGGCGCGCAGCGCGGGCGTCGCGATGAGGCGTTCGCACTCCGCGAGCCCCGCCCGCAGCGTCTCGGCGTCGACGCCCTCGGGATCGGTGAGGTAGCCGGGGTCGATGACCGCGGCGTCCGCGGGGTCGGCCGAGGCCAGACGGATCGTCCCGCGACTGCGCGGGCGCAGGAGGATGGCCCCCACGGTGATGCCCTCCGCGGGCGGCGGCACGAGGCCCTCACCGACGTACGGGGCGGCGGCGAAGATGATCTCGATGTCCGGCAGCCCCGCGGGCGCGCCCCGGTCGTCGGCGACCGCGGTGCGCACGAAGCCGTAGGCCTCGGCCACGTTCGAGCTCAGCATGCCGCGTCGCGAGGAGAGGTAGCGCGCCAGTTGGCCGGGCCGCTGCGCCCCGTAGAGCGTTCCGCCGCGGGCGGCGGGCGCGAGCCCTGCCACGAGGTGGTCCTGGAGGTTCGCACCGACGCCGGGGGCATCGACCCGCACCCGGATGCCGTGGCTGCGGAGCTCGTCCGCGTCGCCGATCCCGCTGAGCAGGAGCAGCTGCGGCGTGTTGATCGCTCCGCCGGCGAGGATGACCTCGCGGCGGGCGCGCGCGTGCCGGGTGATGCCGGCGATGTCGACGTAGACGCCGGTGGCGCGGGGGAGTCCGTCGCCCTCCTCGAAGGTGACGCGTCGGACGAGGGCCTCGGTGACGACCCGCAGGTTGGCTCGGGCGCGGGCCGGGCGAAGGTACGCGTCGGCGGTCGAGGCGCGGGCGCCGCGGTGCTGCGTGACCATCGTCTGGGAGAAGCCCTGACGGGTGGGCAGGTTCGCGGCGGTGACGGGATGCCGCAGCTCGCGCGCGGCCTGCAGGAATGCCGCCGTGTGGGGCCGGGGATCGCGCTGGTGCTCGACCGGCTGCGCGCCGGCGGTGCCCTGGCTGGCGTCGGCGGCGCCCTGCGTCGCCTCGACGCGCTGGAAGTACGGCGCGAGCGACGCCCACGACCAGCTGTCGCCGGCGCTCTGCGCCCACTCGTCGTAGTCGGCGGCGAAACCGCGCACCCACATCATGGCGTTGAGCGACGACGACCCGCCGAGCGTCTTTCCCCGCGGCCAGTAGATGGTGCGGTTCTCCAGCTCGCGCTGGGGCACCGTGTCGTAGTTCCAGTCGTAGCGCCCCCGGAACAGGGTGGAGAAGGCCGCCGGCACGTGCAGCGCGAGGGCCGCGTCCGGCGGCCCGGCCTCCAGCACGATCACCGACGTCGCCGGATCCTCGCTGAGACGGGCGGCGAGGGCGGCCCCGGCGGAGCCGGCGCCGACGATGACGTAGTCGGCCTCCAGCGTGGACGGCCTCCCGCGGGTCGCCCGTCTCGACGCGCTCACGCGCCGAAGGCCTTCACGAGCGTGACGGCCATCTTCGCGGGGTTGCCGTCGATGCGGAACCGCGTGAACCCCTCGCACACGGCGGCGCCGGTGCGCGACGTCACGAACCAGGGCGGCTTGGGAAGCACCGACAGGCCGCGCCCGCGGGCGGCGGACGAGACCGACCGGGGGAACGGGCGGAACGGGCCGCGCACGACGGTCCGCTCGACCCGGTCGAGCAGCAGCGCGTTGTGGACGATGCCCATGCCGCTGGGCGCGTCGGCGAGGGTGCCTCCCGGGAACGCGCCCCAGGTCGCCGTCGGGGTGAGGAACCCGAACGCCGTCCAGGCGTTGACCGCGACGGTGCCGTACCGCAGGTCGGCGACGGCCCGCTCGAAGCCGTCGCCGAGCGCGTTCTGGGTGACGGGGTCGATGAGCACATTGGCGCCGAGGGTGCCGACGAGCCGGTCGTTGGCGTGCGCGACGGCGGCGTCGAGGAACTCCTGCCCCGTCCCGCGCAGGCCCACCACGGCGAGCACCGGTGCGAAGTACTCGGTCGTCTCGAGGGCGGCCGCGTCCTCGGGGCGCGCCTCGATGAGGGCGCGGGTCCCGCCGGCGCACCAGGCGGCATCCGGGTAGGAGGAGCGCGCCGCGTCGAGCTTGCTCTGGCTGTGCGGGTACCAGACGGGGCGCGAGGGCGCGCGGTCGTACGCGGCGCGCACCTCGTCGAGGAACGCGTCGCGCTGCGGCCAGTCCTCCGAGAGCAGCACGACCTGTCCGGCGATGCAGTTGTGTCCGCTGTTGTGCAGCCGCATGGTGACGACGTGTTCCGCCTGGAAGCGGAGGTCGGCCGCCGACCAGTCACCGGGCACCACGATGATGGGCGACACGCCGCCGAGCTCGGCCGTGATCGGCTTCTTCAGCAGCGGTCGTCCCTCCCGCCGCCGACGCGTGGCCGCACCCGCGGCTCCCGGCGTGTGCGACGGCCCCCACACGATCGCGCCGAACGTCGACTCCGAGCCGGTGATGTGCACGTGATCGATGTCCGGATGCTGGGTCAGGTAGCCCCCGACGTCGCCGCCGCCGCGGACGATCCGCAGGAGGCCGGGCTCGATGAGCGGCGCCAGCGCGCGCTCGAACACCGGCACCAGCGCGTCCTGCGTGGGGTTGACCTTGAGGATCACGACGCGGTTGAACGCCAGCAGCTCGTACAGCACATCGAGGTAGGGGATGGAGGTGATGTTGCCCGCGCCGAGCACGAGGCCCACACCGCCGGATGCCGCGGGGTCGAGCTGTCCGAGGCCCGCCTCGCGGCGGGCGGTGGCGGCGTCGACGCCGGGCTGCAGCCAGACCTCGGTGGTGTAGCCCGACAGCAGCAGCGTGTCGGTCGCCGTCAGCGGTGAGGTGTGGACGACCGTGCGCGCACCGGGGGCGGACCCGGTGCGGATGTCTTCGAGCGGCGACCGGCCGACCGCGAGGGCGTGCAGGGTGTCGGCGTAGGCGTCGAGGGCGACGAGGGCCGCGTAGGGTCCGGACAGCCACTCCTCGCCGCGCAGCGGATGCCCGGGCGGCAGTCCCTTCGAGGTCGCCGCCGTGTCGGCCCACTCTTCGGCGACCGCCGCGGTCGCGACACGCACGCGGCGGATCAGCGTACGCCGCTGGCCGAGCGTGAGGGCGCTCCACGCGCGGGTGCCGCTGCGGAGCTGGGCGATCGCGGCATCCAGACCGTCCTGCACGTCGTGGTCGAGCCGGTCTCCGGTCGACGTCTTCGGTGGTGCGGACGGGGCGCCTGCGGTCACGGCGTTCTCCTTCGAAGCGGGTTCGCGCTCGCGCGCGGGTTTCCAGCTTACGTCGGAGCGAGACGCAGTCCCAGGGTCATTGCCACTCGATGCCGTTCCGGCGGCTCGCGGCCCGGCCCCGGGCGCGCGGTCAGATCAGCGAGAGCTCGCGCAGCTTCGCCTCGACGTCGGCGTTGGTGGGCTCGACGTGGTGGGAGGCGTCGGGGTAGACGACGACGGGGATGTTCGTGCGACCCGAGATCTCGCGGGCCACGTCGGCGGCGGCGGGGTCGGCGACGAGGTCCACATAGGTGTACTCCACACCCAGCTCGTCGAGCTGCTTCTTGGTGCGGATGCAGTCGCGGCACCAGTCGGCGCCGAACATCGTGATCGGGGTGTTCTCGGAGGTCATGATTCCAGCGTACGCTCGGCGGCGCGGCTGACGGCCCGGGTCGCCACACGGGACGTGGACGTCTTCTTCGGGGCGTACACCCACAGCGCGTGATAGACGAATCGCACCACGAACGCCGCCGCGAGCGTGATCGCCGCGGCCAGGACGCTCGGGATGTGGGCGCCCTGCACGAGCAGCGGGATGATCGGGATGCGGACGACGGCTTCGACGTTGTTGAACGCGAACGACTTCAGGAAACGCACCCACATCTGGCCGGACTCGGAGCGCATGTCGGCGAAGACGAGGTACTCGAGCAGCAGGAAGTTGCCGATGATCGTCACCTCGCTCGCGATGATCGCGGCGGTGAGGTAGTTCATGCCGAGGTGGATGAGACCCCACATGATGACGAGGTTCGCGATCGCCCCGACGCCGCCGACGAGGGCGAACGCCGACATACGGCCGAAGCGGAGCATCGCCAGCTGGGTCAGGAACCGCATGCCCTGCGAGAACGTCGCCTTCGACTCACCGGCGAAGCGGGTGGCGAAGGCGAACGGGATCTCGCCGATGCGCATCTGGCGGCGCGCGAGGATCTCGAGCAGGATCTTGAAGCCGCGCGGGCGCAGGTCGTCGAGGTCGACGGTGTCGCGGTCGACGAGGAAGAACCCGGTCATCGGGTCGGTGCAGCCGTGCAGCTTCCGCGGGAACATGGCCTTCGTCAGAAGGGTGGAGGTGCGCGAGACCGCGGTGCGCGTCGCTCCGGCGAGCCCGCCGGCGGTGCCGCCGGCGACGTAGCGCGAGGCGACAACGATGTCGACGTCGCCGAGCGCGGCGCGGTCGAGCATGCGGGGGATGTCCTCCGGCGGATGCTGCAGGTCGCCGTCCATCACGAGGCACCAGCGCGCCTGCGCGCTGCGGAAGCCCTCGAGCACGGCGCCGCTCAGACCGCCCTCGGGCGCGTCGCGGTGGATGACGCGGACGGGGAAGTCGGTGGCCCGGGCGACCGCTGCGATCGTGGCGGGCGTGTCGTCGGTCGAGTCGTCGACGAACACGATCTCGAAGTCGACGTCCCCCAGCGCCGCGCCGATGCGTCGGACCAGCTCGGCGACGTTCTCCCCCTCATTGAAGGTGGGAACGATGACGGAAAGATCCATGGGCATGCGCTCGCGATCGGTCAGGGACAGAACCGTCCCAGCCTATCGACGCGGAGTTGGGCAAGTGCTGTGCGTGCTCTGTCAGTTCCGCAAGGTCCTGCGGCGCCGGTGATCAGCCGATCTGCTTCTTCAGATCGGGCACGCCCATCCCGTAGTTGATGCGGATGCAGGGCAGCGCGAGCTTCTCCGTGCCGACCGACACGTAGCCCTGCTCGATGGTCCTCGCCATCTCGAAGCCGGCTTCGCGGAGGCCCTCCTTGGCGGTGTCGTTGTTGTGACCGTACGGATAGGCCATGACCTCGGCGACGCCCCCGAGCGCCGTCGCCGACGCCGTCATGTCGGCCGCGATCTGCGTGGCGGAGAGGTTGACCATCTCCCCCTTTCCGTTCGCGCCCGCCTTGTGCATGTCGTTGGTGTGCGAGCGCGGCAGGATGAAACGGTTCTGCGCGGGCACGCCCGAGCCGGTGATCACGAAAGAGGTCGCCATGAGCTGCAGCTGCTCGTTGATCGGCGAGGCCATGGTCAACCACGACGGGTCGGCGTCGTCGTCGGTGATGATGACCGAGTGATCGGGGAGGTACAGCGCTCCGTCGATGAAAGCGCTCAGTTCGTCCCAGGTGGGCAGGTAGAACGCCTGGTCCTTGATGTACTGCATCTGCGCGCGGTAGTCCTCGATGTACGCGTAGTTGCCGCGCAGCCAGCCCTCTTCGCCGCCGGGCTTGGTCGTGAACTGGTGGTACATGAGGATCGGCACCCGCGCCTTCGCGGCGGTGACCGCGTCGGCGTTCGTCCAGGCTCCGTAGAGGGTGGTCTGGCGCTCCGTGCACGAGACGAGGTCGGATCCGTTGATCCTCGTGGCGGGGTCTCCCGCGTGCGCGGCGGGGTCGGCGGATGCCGCGGCCGCCGTCGCCGCATCGGCATACCACCCCGCGAAGACGCGTCCGTCGGCGCGGGGGATCGGGAGATGGTCGTACAGGCGGTCCTGCACCTGCAGCTGCGGATCGAGGGTGACGCCGTCGACGCGGAAGCTGACGGCGCAGGCGCCCGCGACGTCGGGGTGGGCGGCGAGGAGCTGCTCGGCCGCCGTGAGCGGCGTCGGCGTCGGCGTCGGCGAGGCGACGGATGCCGAGGCCCCGGCATCCGGCGTGGAACCGTCCGTCGGCTCGGATGCGCAGCCGGACAGTGCCGCCGCGACGGCCCCGACGATGAGGCCGACGGCGAGCGCCCGGCCGAGAACGCCACGACTGGTCTGCAGACCGCCCATGTATGACCCCCAAGACGAGGGCGCACCCCGCGCCCGGGATCATCCTACGGTCGGCCCGCTCCTCCTCTCGTCGGCGCGCGCCTGACCTCGGCCGGGACGGCGCGGCGGCGACATCCGTCGTGGCGTGGTCAGGCGGTCTCGCGCGCGCTCGGCCGGTCCTCGCCGGCCGCGCTCGCCGCCTCCAACGCGCGCCGCAGCTGCGTGCTCGACGTGTGTGCCGTGTACGGGAAGTACACGACCTGCACGCCGACGGCGGCGAAGTCGCGCTCGAGGCGGAGGCCCTTCTCGGTGCCGCGCCAGTCGTCGCCCTTGAAGAAGTGGGTGAAGCCCACCTCCCGCCAGACCTCGAGCTTGTCGGGCACCGTCTCGATGTGGACGTGGTCGACGAACTTGATGTCTCGGACGATCTGCGCGCGCTCGATCGTCGGGACGAAGGGCTCGACCCCCTTCACCAGCCGGAGCATCTCGTCGCTGACCACCCCGGCGATGAGCAGATCGCACTGCTCCTTCGCATGTCGAAGGATGTTCAGGTGTCCGATGTGGAACAGATCGAACGCCCCCGCGGCGTATCCGATCGACACAGCCATAGCGAGCCCCCCCAGCTGCTGACGTGAAATCCCGGGCCCCCCGGCCCGGTCCGAGCC
>NZ_JBXAFF010000073.1:0-8001 GCF_058792815.1 Microbacterium sp. MPR-TSA4 | reverse complement strand
GTCGTTGAGCGAGCGGCGCAGCCGCGAGTCGAAACGCCCTCACCCGGCGCAGCCCACCCGGTCGTTGAGCGAGCGGCGCAGCCCATTCCCGGTCGTGGAGCGAGCGGCGCAGCCGCGAGTCGAAACGCCCTCACCCGGCACCGCCGCACCCCCGGTCGTTGAGCGAGCGGCGCAGCCGCGAGTCGAAACGCCCTCACCCGGCGCAGCCCACCCGGTCGTTGAGCGAGCGGCACAGCCGCGAGTCGAAACGCCCTCACCCGGCGGCGCTGAGCTCCTCCTGCCGCGAGAAGGCGAACGCCTCGAGCAGCCGCTCGGTGTCGGCCAGCTGCGCGAGCCAGGTGACGCGCACGATGTCGATCCGGTCGTCGGGCTCCTGCAGCCGGGAGAGGTACTCCGCGATGGGCGCGAAGCCGCCGGGCGCGGTCTCGTGCAGCTGCAGCATCCGCAGGGCGATCTTCGTCTGCTCGCCGTAGATCGGCAGCTGCGGACCCCGCGGCGCCGTCAGCCCGATGAAGTACAGCTTCTCGAGCCCCGCGGGCACGATGCCCCCCGCGAACCGCAGCGGCACCGACGAGCGGCGCTCGATCAGCGCCTCGTCCAGGAACGGCAGCGAGACGTGGAAGCCCGTCGCCCAGAGGATGGTGTCGTACTCCCCCGCGGTGCCGTCGGCGAAGTGCACCGTCGTGCCCTCGATGCGGTCGATGCCGGGACGGATGTGCACCCGGCCGTGCTGCACCCAGTACAGCAGCAGGTCGTTGACGACCGCGCGCCCCTCGGCGAGGGTCGCGGCGGCGGGAGCCGGCATGCCCGGGTAGTCCTTCGCCTCGCCGATCGAGACCTTGGCGAGCATGCGGGCGATGAAGTCCTGCTCCTCGGGCGAGAACTGCCCCATCCACGGGATCTCCTGGCGGGGCACGCCGAAGTACGACTTCGGCTGGAAGAACATGCCCTCGCGCATCACGATGTCGACCTCGAAGCGGTGCTGCGCCGCGTCGACGGCGAGGTCGCAGCCCGAGTTGCCCGCGCCGACGACCAGCACCCGGCGCCCCGTGATGTCGGACGTGTTGCGGTACGAGCCGGAGTGCACCTGGGTGCCGGTGAAGTCACGACCGACCGCCGGGACCTTCTGATCCCACAGGTGACCGTTGGCGACGAACACGCCGTCGTAGTCGCGGGACTCCCCGGTCGACAGGGTGACGGTCCAGCCGGCCGACCCGACGGGCCCCTCCGTCGCGCGCGGCACGACCGCGACGACCTCGACGCCGAAGACGACCTTCTCGAACAGGCCGTGCTCCTGCGCGTAAGCGGCGAGGTAGTCGCGCACCTGGTCACGCCGCGGGAAGTGCGGGTACTCCGCCGGCATGGGGAAGCCCTCGAAGCCGGTCATGTCGCGCGAGGTGATGAGGTGCAGGGCGTCGTAGTCGGTGTTCCAGTGGCCGCCGACCCGGTCGGACTTCTCGAAGCAGTCGACCTGGTAGCCGGCACGGGTGAGCTGGACGACGGCGGACATGCCGGCCGCGCCGGCTCCGATCACGCAGTAGCGGGTCATGCGGGGGTTCCTTCCTGGGAGGTGGATGCCGCGGCGTCGGGGACCAGCCGCCGGGACGTGTGGAGCAGCGCCGCGCGTCGGGCGCCGGCCGCGGACGGGTAGCCGCGATCGGTGGGACGGATGCCGGCGTCGGCGAGGTGGCAGAGCTGCAGGACGTGTTCGAGCGCGAGCAGGTTCGGGTCGATCACCGGCACGTCGGCCGCGGTGCTGACGGCGCGGTAGCCGTGCGCGTCGAAGATCGCCCCGAGGTAGCCGCATCCGACGACGACCGCATCGGCGCCCTCGTCGACGGCGACCCGGGCGGACGCGTCGAAGCGCTCGATGAGGTCGGTCGGATCGTCGACGGCGCGCAGCACGTCGAGGTGCGTGGACTCGGGCCGGTAGGCGCGCACGGGCGGGGCGCCGAAGACTCCCGCACCTCCCAGCCCGCGGATCTCGTCCGCGAAGACCGGGACGAGGCTGTCGGCGACGGTGACGACCGCGGCGCGGCGGGCGAGCGAGCCCATCGCGCGCACGCTCGCCTCGGCCAGGCCGGTGACGGGGACCGTGACGGCGGCGCGGACGACCGCGGTCGGCGCACCCCAGCATCCGATGACGAACGCGTCCGCGTCGCCCGCCTCTTCCAGCGTGGCGGCGCGGGCGAGCAGGACGGCGTCGCTGAGCAGACGGTTGGCGGGGGTGCGGATGCCGCCCGCGTCGGCGCCCGCGTGGACGAGGCGCGTGCGCACCCGCCCCGCGGCGAGCCGTGCGATCCGTTCGCCGAGGAAGTCCCACAGCCCGCCCAGGGCCGGATCGCCCACGGTGGCCTCGAGCCAGACGACGGATCTCATGCGTACCCCCGGTTGAGTCGGCGTTCGACCCAGACCGACAGCCAGGTCGCCGGGACGGCGATGGCCGCGTAGATCAGCCCGGTCACCGCGTAGACCCACAGGTACTGGAACGTGATCGTGCTGACCTGGTACGCCTGGCTCATCAGCTCGTTGACCGAGATGGAGTACGCCAGCGAGGTGCCCTGGAACGACATGATCGCCAGGCCCATGAGGGCCGGGATCGAGGCGCGCATCCCCTGCGGCAGCACGACGCGCACGAACGTGGTCGTCCGCGACAGCCCGAGGGCCGCCGACGCCTCGCGCTGACCGGTCGGCACCGACTGGATGCCGGAGCGGATCATCTCGGACGAGTACGCCGCGGCGGTGAAGGTGAGACCGATCACCGCGGCCCAGAAGTTCTCGAACAGCACGCCGAGGGCGGGAAGGCCGAAGTAGACGATGTAGAGCACGACGAGCGCGGGGATGCCGCGGCCGACCTCCACGAGCACGAGGCACGGCCAGCGCACCCAGCCGCGCTGAGCGGACACCCCGAGGGCGAACAGCAGCCCGATGAGGTAGCCGAGCACGACGGAGAGGGCGGTCAGCTGCAGGCTGACGACGAGCCCCTGTCCGAGCCGGGGCAGGTAGACGGCGAGGTCGATCATGCGACGGCCTCCTTGCGCAGGCGGGTGTCGAGCCGGCGTGCGGTGACGGCGATCGGGATCGACACGACGAGGTACACGGCGGCGGCGAGGAAGAAGGGGACGATGCCGGCGACGGCCGGGTTCTGCCGGGCGAACATCGTGGCCTGGAAGACCATGTCGGCGACGCCGATCGTCGAGGCGATGGACGAGTCCTTCAGGAGCGACAGCAGGAAGGTCGCCATCGACGGCAGGGCGGTGCGGAACGCCTGGGGCGCCAGCACGCGGACGAAGGTCGTGACGCGTCCGAGTCCGAGGGCGGCGGCCGCCTCACCCTGGCCGCGGGCCACGGTGGCGAACGCGCCGCGGTAGATCTCGGCGAGGTAGGCGCTGGAGATGAGGCCGAGCCCCGTGACCGCCGCGGACAGCGAGTCGAAGCGGATCGTGCCCACCTGCACGCCGAAGTAGATGAGGAACAGCCACACGATCGGGGGCACGCCGCGCACGATGTCCACGACCAGTCGCAGCGCGAGTCGCAGCGGCAGGATGCGCGAGCGCAGGCCGAGCATGAGGGGGATGCCGAGCACGACCCCCACCGCGTAGGCGAGCGCCGTCACCAGCAGGGTCATGGGGAGGCCGGCGAGGACGAGGAGCATCGCCGCCGAGATGTCGACGCCGCCCATGTCAGCGCTCCAGCACGGCGCTGAGGAAGCGCCGTGTGCGCTCTTCGCGGGGGTCGGCCATCACCTCGTGCGGCACGCCCTCCTCGATGATGCGCCCGTCGGCCATGACCACCAGGTGGTCGCCGACGTCGCGGGCGAACTGCATCTCGTGGGTGACGACGATCATCGTCATGCCCGACTCGGCGAGCTCGCGCATGACGGCCAGCACCTCGACGCCGACCTCGGGGTCCAGCGCACTGGTCGGCTCGTCGAACAGCATCGCGCGCGGGTTCAGCGCCAGCGCGCGCACGATCGCGATGCGCTGCTGCTGACCGCCGGAGCACCGACCCGGATGCTGGTGCGCTTTGTCCTTGAGGCCGACGCGGTCCAGCAGCGTGAGCGCGCGCTGCTCCGCTTCCTCGCGGGAGCGGCCGAGGATGCGCTCCTGCGGGAAGGCGACGTTGCGCAGCACGCTCATGTGGGGGAACAGGTTGAAGGACTGGAACACCATGCCCACCTGGCGCCGCAGGGCGAGCAGGTCGCGGTCGGGGACGCGACGGCCCGCGGTGATCGTCTGCGAGCCGACGGTGATGGTGCCGGCATCCGGGGTCTCGAGGAGGTTGACGCACCGCAGCAGGGTGCTCTTGCCGGAGCCCGACGGCCCGATCAGGGCGGTGACGCTGCCCGGGCTGACCGACATGGAGATGTCGTCGAGCACGAGGTGGTCGCCGAAGCTCTTCGACAGGTTCTCGATCGTCACTCCGGCGATCGCGAGCTCGTTGGCCTGCGTGATGAGGGGTCGGGACACGGCGGTTCCTAACGTTCGAGGTGGTGGGGGGGCCCGGCGCCCCCCCCACGGCCGGCTCAGCGGATGGAGGTCACCGCTTTGTCGGCGGGGACGATGAGGGAGTCGGGCAGGTCGTAGCTCGCGTTGAGCTCGGCGAGCGTGCCGTCGGCGCGGAAGCCGTCGATCAGCTCGCTGAACGCGTCGGCGAGCGCCGTGTTGTTCTTGTCGATGGGGAACGCGATCATCGGCTGCTCGGTGGTGATGGCCACGCGGTCGTCCTCCTGGGCCGGCTTCACGACGAAGCCCGTGTCCTTGTAGGCGACGGTCGCGACGGCGTACCCGTCGAGGGCCGCCTGGATCCGACCGTTGAGGAGGTCCTGCTTCATCTCGGCGGTGCCCGGGTAGGTCTTGAACTTGTCGCCGAGGATGCCGGACATGTCGGCCTCCCACGAGAAGCCCGCGCCGGAGCCGACCGCGCCGACGCTCTCCAGGCCCGTGACGGTGTCGATGCCGTCCTTGGAGATGATGCCCATGGAGTCGTAGAAGGTGGGGCTGGTGAAGCCGACCTTCTCGGCGCGGGCCGCCGTGACGTACCAGCCGCCCGTGATCATGTCGGTCTTCTTCTGCTCGCTGATCATCGGGATGCCGTTGGCGTAGGTGATCGGCACGAACGCCAGGGCGAGGCACTCGGCCTCGGCGAGCTTGCGCACGACGTCGATTTCGAGGCCGGACGCGTCGGAGCCCTTGGTCTGCGTGTAGGGCAGGTTCTCCGGCACGCCCACCGTGAGGGTGCCCGGCGTGAAGGTCGTCAGCCCTTCGTGCGCGGGGGTGCAGTCGGAGGCGACGGTGGACGCGGGGGCGGCGGAGCCGGCGCAGCCGGTGAGCAGCACGGCGACGGAGGCGATGGACACGAGCGCGGTGGCGGCGCGGGCGCGGGTGGTGCGGGACATGGCTTCCTGCTTTCTGGATAGTGCTCGAGTGGGTTTTCGGGTGTGGATTCGGGTGGGTCAGACGGCCGTCAGGCCGCCGTCGATCGTCAGGACGGATCCGGTGACGAAAGAGGAGGAGTCGGAGATGAGGTAGCGCACGAGCGGGGAGATCTCGTCGGGGCGCGCGCGTCGGCCGAGGGGTGCACCGGAGGAGCTGCCCCCGGCGGGCTCGTCGTCGTTCATCGGGGTGTCGACGCCGCCCGGGCAGATCGCGTTGACGCGCACCAGCGGCGCGTACTCCACCGCGGCGACACGCGTCAGCGCGAGCACGGCGGCCTTCGACGCCGAGTAGGCGGCGTAGCCCGCGGTCCCCACCAGCGCCGCCGTCGACGACACGTTCACGATGGACCCGCCGGTGTGCATGAGCGGGGCGAGGGCGCGGATGCCGAGGAATGCGCCGAGCGCGTTGACCCGGTCGTGCAGGAGCCAGGTGGCCGCGTCGGTGTCGGCGATCGCCCCGTGCCGGAGGATGCCCGCGTTGTTGACGAGGCCGACCAGCGGGTCGCCCGTCTCGGCGAGCTGCGCGGCAAGCACGGCCCACCCTCCCTCATCGGCGACGTCGAGGGAGAAGTAGCGCGCGTCGGCGCCGCGGTCGCGCAGGGTCGCGGCGACGGCGCGACCGGCGTCGTCCATCCGGTCGGCCAGCACCAGCGCGTGGCCGGCCTCGGCCAGGGCGGCGGCGTGTGCCGCTCCCTGACCGCGCGCCGCGCCGGTGATGACCACGGTGCTCATCGCATCACGTCCGCACCCGACAGGACGATGGTCTCGCCGTCGAGGAACGCGCCGTACTCGGGCTGGGAGACGAGCCACACCCACGCCGCGATCTCCTCGGGCGTCGCGACGCGGCCGAGGGGGATCGACGCGGCGGCCGCCTCCATCCGACCGGTCGCCGCGTTGCCGGGCGTCGCGACCCAGCCGGGTGCGATGCCGTTGACGCGGATGCCGTCGGGGGCGAGCTCGAGGGCGAGCGCCTTGGTCAGCATGACGACCGCCGCCTTCGAGGCGCCGTACAGGAGCTGACCGGGTGACACCGTGAACGCGTCGACCGACGCGAAGTTCACGACGGACGCGCCGCGCGACAGGCGGGGGCGTGCGGCGGCGATCACGTTCAGCACGCCCAGGACGTTGATGTCGAAGATGCGCCGGTAGGTGGCCTCGTCGTAGCTCGCGAGCGTCGTCGGCGGGTAGACGCCGGCGATGTTGGCGACCACGTCGATACCGCGGCCGGGGGCGAGTACGGCGTCGACGGCGGCGGCCACGGCCTCTCGCGACCGGACGTCGGCGACGATCCGCAGCACGTCGCCGTCGACGGCGGCGGATTCCGCCGGCCAGGCGACATCCAGCGCGACCACCGTGTACCCGCGCTCGCGGAAGAGCTCGACGGTGCTCTGTCCCATTCCGCTGGCGGCCCCGGTGATGAGTGCAACCGGGGGTGTGGGGGTCTGCATGCGGGGATCTCCTCGGATAGTCGGGCCGTGTAAAACCCAGTGGACCACTGGCCGCCCACCAAGGACAATCCTCAAACCGTTATAGTCGCCATAGGACAAACCTCTACAAAGCGAGCGCCCATGGCCACCCCGACCGTACGACAGCTGCAGTACTTCCTCACCGCGGCGCGGCTCGGCACGTTCTCCGCGGCGGCCGCCGAACACCACATCGCGCAGCCGAGCCTGTCGGAGCAGATCTCGGTCCTCGAGGCCAACCTGGGGCTGCGGCTGTTCACCCGCACGACGCGGCGGCTCCTGCTCACCGACGTGGGCAAGCAGCTGGTCCCCCTCGCCGAGAAGACGCTCGCCGACGTCGACGAGATCGCCGACTTCGGGCGCCGAGTGGGTTCGCTCGAGGAGGGCACGGTGCTGTTCGGCACCTTCAACAGCGCCCACCTGTACCTTCTGACCGACCTGATCCGCGAGTTCCATTCGCGGCATCCGGCCGTGAAGGTCAAGGTCACCGGCTTGAACTCGTCCGAGGTCGCCGAGTCGGTGCGCAACGGCGACCTGGAGGCCGGGATCGTCCAGCTGCCGATCGACGACCGACAGCTGCGTCTGATCCCCGGCATCTTCGTGGACCACGTCGTGTACGTCTCGCGCAACCCCGAGCACACCCGCGCCCCGATCGACATCCGGACGCTCTCGACCCGGCCGCTGATCCTGTCCGAGGCGCGGTGGTCGCTCGACGATCCGCTGCGCGTGTCGCTGCTGGAGCGCGCGCAGGCCGCGGGCGTACGGCTCGACCCGATCATCGAGGTCGAGTTCCAGACGCACGCGCTGGAGCTCGCGGCGCAGGGCGTCGGCGACTCGCTCGTGTCGTACCACGTCGGCCGCTCGGTGATCGCCGAGCGCGGGCTCTACATGACGCCGCTGTCACCCGCCGTCGAGGAGCACTACGCGTTCGTGACCCGCCGCGCCGGCTCCATCTCGCCCGCGACGGCCGCGTTCATGGCGCTCGCCCGCCAGATCCTCGCCGGCCTGCAGGCGCCTCCGCCGACGGCGGGCTGACCCGGGCGTACGTCGTTTCGACTCGCTGCGCTCGCTCAACGCCCGGCCCGCCCCCCGGTCGTTGAG
>NZ_JBXAFF010000072.1:0-8040 GCF_058792815.1 Microbacterium sp. MPR-TSA4 | reverse complement strand
GGTTGACGGGGGGCTGAGTGGGGTCGGTCATGTCTCTCCTCGGTGATTCGGTACAGGGTGCCGGATTGAGACGTACGCTATCGGGCGTTGACGGCCGCCCGCAAAGGGTTGCGCTCAGCTCTCGACGAGGTTCTCCGCCGGCTGGACGATCGGGATCGCCTGGGTGATCGCCTCCAACCCCGACAGCCGCGCGGGCGACAGCTGCTTGTCGACGTCGTCACGGCTCATGAGACCGGCTTCGACGACGAGGTCGCCGACGTTGCGGTGCGTGAGCAGCGCCGTCTTGGCGAGGGCCGCCGAGGCGGCATAGCCGATGAACGGCGTGAGGGCCGTCACGACGCCGACCGAGGAGCCGACCATGGCGCCGAGGCGCTCGCGGTTCGCGGTGATGCCGTCGACGCAGTTGATCCGGAAGCTGCGCATGGCCCGGCGCATCCAGGTGATCGACTGGAAGATCGAGTGCGCGATGATCGGCTCGAACGCGTTCAGCTGGAGCTGGCCGCCCTCCACCGCCATCGTCACGGTGAGGTCGGCGCCCGCCACAGAGAACGCGACCTGGTTGACGACCTCCGGGATGACGGGGTTGACCTTGCCGGGCATGATGCTGGAGCCCGCCTGACGCGCGGGCAGGTTGATCTCTCCGAGACCCGCTTGAGGACCACTGGAGAGCAACCGCAGGTCGTTGGCGATCTTCGACAGCTTGATGGCGTTGCGCTTGAGGGTGGAGGAGAAGGACATGAACGAGCCGGTGTCGCTCGTCGCCTCGACGAGGTCGTCGGCGGTCGCGAGGTCGAGGCCGGTGATCTCCCGCAGGTGGCGCAGCACCGCCGGCGCATAGCCGGGATGCGTCGTGATGCCCGTGCCGATGGCGGTGGCGCCCATGTTGATCTCGAACAGGAGATAGGCGTTCTCGGTGAGGCGCTGATGGTCGTAGCCGAGGGTCGTCGCGAACCCGTGGAACTCCTGCCCGAGCGTCATCGGGACCGCGTCCTGCAGCTGAGTGCGACCGATCTTCAGGATGTCGTGGAACTCCACGGCCTTCGCCAGGAACGAGCGGCGCAGGAGGTCGAGCTCCTCCAGCAGCGTCTTGAGGTCGAGGCTGAGGCCCACCTTGACGGCCGTCGGGTACACGTCGTTGGTCGACTGCGAGCGGTTCGTGTGATCGATCGGCGAGAGGAACGCGTAGTCGCCCTTCGGGCGTCCGGCCAGCTCCAGCGCGATGTTGGTGATGACCTCGTTCGCGTTCATGTTGGTGGAGGTGCCGGCGCCGCCCTGGACGACGCCCACGACGAACTGGTCGTGGAACTCGCCGTCGATGACCCGCTGGGACGCGCGATCGATGAGGTCGGCCCGCTCGGCATCCAGCACGCCGATCTCCAGGTTCGCGCGGGCGGAGGCCTGCTTGACCATCGCGAGGGCGGTGACGAGGTCCTTGTAGACGGAGATGGGACGCATGGAGATGGGGAAGTTCTCCAGAGCGCGGGCGGTGTGGATGCCCCAGTAGGCATCCGCGGGGATCTCCATCGATCCCAGGGAGTCGGTCTCGGTGCGCGTCGTTGCGTCCAGTGCCATGAGTGCAGGTCCTTTTGGGTCGTCGCCTCGGGTGGTCGTGGTCGAGCCTACCCGCGGCGACGCGGCGCGTCCGGTGTACACGACGTACACCGGAGACGCCGGCGCCCTCCGCCACGGTCATCGACCGGTGCGGAGGGCGCCGTCCGATCAGCGGTTGACCGTGGACATGTCCGCGTAGCGCTCGCCCACCGGCGCGGCCACCGTGTCCAGCGCCGCGAGCTGCGCCGCCGAGAGCGACAGCTCGGCCGCGCCGATGTTCTCCTCGACCCGCGTCAGCTTGCGCGTACCCGGGATCGGAGCGATGTGCTCGCCCTGGGCCAGCAGCCAGGCCAGAGCCACCTGCGCCGGCGTGGCCCCGGCGTCGCGTGCGACGCCCTCCACGACCTCGACGATGGCGAGGTTGGCCTCCAGGGCCCCGTCGGCGAAGCGCGGATTGCTCTTGCGGAAATCGTCGTCGTCGAGCACGTCCAGCGACCGGATGGTCCCGGTCAGGAAGCCGCGGCCCAGCGGGGAGTACGGCACGAACCCGATTCCGAGCTCCCGCAGCGCGGGCAGCAGCTCGCTCTCGGGGTCGCGCGTCCACAGCGAGTACTCGGTCTGCACGGCGGTCACCGGGTGCACGGCGTGCGCCCGGCGGATCGTCGCGACGGAGGCCTCCGACAGGCCGTAGCCGCGGATCTTCCCCTCGGCGACGAGCTCCGCGAGCGCGCCGACGGTGTCCTCGATGGGCGTCGAGGGATCCATCCGGTGCTGGTAGTAGATGTCGATCCGGTCGGTGCGCAGGCGGCGCAGGGAGCCCTCGACGGACAGCCGGATGTTCTCGGGCGTGCCGTCGAGTCCTCGCTCGTCACCGGCGGTGTGGCGGATGGTGCCGAACTTGGTGGCGATGACGGCCTCGTCGCGGCGACCGGCCTCGGCCAGCGTGCGCCCGAGCAGCTCCTCGTTGGTGTAGGGGCCGTACATCTCGGCCGTGTCGAGGAAGGTGACGCCGCGGTCCAGGGCGCCGAGGATCGTGCGCGCGCCGTCGACGTCGTCCTGACCTGCCCCCGTGTAGAAGGCGCTGATCCCCATCAGGCCGAGGCCGATGCGGCTGACCTGGATCGGGGTCGAGGCTCCCAGAGTGGTGGTCTTCATGAGTGTGCGATCTCCTTGTCGTAGATGTCGATCTTGTGGTCGATGGCGCGCAGGCTGGCGGTGATCTCCTCCAGCTGTGCGCGGACGCGTTCGCGGTGCTCGACGAGGAGCTCGCGCCGCTGCGGCACCGTCGACTCCCCCACGCGCACGAGCTCGGTGTACCGCCGGATGCCGGCGATGGGCATTCCGGTCATGCGCAGTCGCGTGAGGAAACGGACCCACGCGATGTCGGCCTCCGTGTAGCGCCGGTGCGACGACGAGGCGCGGTCGATCGGCGCCAGCATCAGTCCCTCGCGCTCGTAGTAGCGCAAGGTGTGGGCGGACACACCGGTCGCCTCGGCGACCGTGGCGATCGAGACGCCGTCGTGAAGGAGGGTCATGCCCCCACGCTAGAACTTAGAGTGCACTCTCAGTCAAGCGGGTCGGCGACGACGCGATCAGCGTTTGCGTGAGAACGCCTCCAGGCGCTCCTCGGCGCTCAGCGCCGCCATGCGTCGCGTCCACTCCGGTGTGAAGACCTCGGCCGTCTCGCCCTCCCCCACGGGCACCACCGCATGGGTGATCGTGTCGTCGTAGACGTGGACGAGATGGAAGGACTGACCGCCGTCCATGCCGTTGACCTCCTGCGGCGGGCGCTGGAGGTTCATCGTGTAGCAGGTCGCCGACGCGACGCTCACCGGGATGCCCGCGAACGTCCCGGACGTCGCGTAGTGGAGGTGCCCGGCGAGGATCGCCCGCACGTCGCTGCCGGCGAGCACGGCGGCGAGCTCGTGCTGGTGCCGCAGCTCGAGGATGTCGAAGAAGGGGATGTGACTCGGAAGCGGCGGGTGGTGCAGCGCCAGGATCGTTCCGAGCGGTGCCGGCTCGGCGAGGATGCCGCGGAGCCAGTCGAGCTGCGCGGCATCCAGATCGCCGTGGTGCCAACCCGGCACCGACGAGTCGAGGGCGATCAGCCGCAGCCCGCCCAGATCCCACACGCCGGTGATCGGCTCGGCCGACGCGGTCCCGTCGAGCAGCCCCGCCCGCAGCGCGGGGCGCTCGTCGTGGTTTCCCGCGACCCACACGATCGGCGCGCCCAGGCGTGCGGCGACGGGCTCGACGGCGGCACGAAGCGCCGCGTAGGCCTCCGGCTCACCGAGGTCGGTCAGATCGCCCGTGAAGACGATCGCGTCGGGTCGCACGCCGGTGCGCTCCACCGCCGCCAGCGAGGCGGTGAGGTTCGCCGCCGTGTCGTAGCGCCCGCCCAGCGGCCGGTTTGCCGCCAGCAGATGCGTGTCGCTCAGGTGCACGATCACGCGCCGTGCGGGCGGATGGATGCCGAAGCGGATCGACTCTGTGGCCATGCCCTCAGCCTAGGCGGGGGTCGCGACGCCGCGTCGGGTGCCCGCTCAGCGCACCACGATCAGTGCGAGGCCCGCGAGCACGGCGACGCCGCACAAAGCGAAGCACAGGTAGGCGCCGACGAGGGCCACACGCTTCTGCCCGTCGGTGAGGGGACTCTTCTTCGCGGCCTTCGCGGCGGCCTTCGCGGCCCGCTTGGCCTCCTTCTCGCTGATGACGGTGATGGCGTCCGTGAACTCCGCCGGCGCCACGACGGGTGCGCGGCCGCCGCGCACGAGCAGCCGCAGGCCGACCGCGTAGAAGCCGACCACGAGCAGCGCACCGGCGAGCGCCGCGGCGAAGACCTGGACGAAGGCGAACCAGTCGATCGTGATGCCCATCAGCGCGGGTCCTTCCCCTGACGGTGCGCGCGGTCGGCCTTGTCCTTCGCCCGCTGCGCCTTCTCGCGTGCACGCTCTTCGCGCAGGATCGCGCGCTGGCGGCGGGTGGGCGGCGGGTTGCGCTTGACCTTGACGGCCAGGCCGGAGTCGGCGACCTCGCTCATGGCGTTCGAGGAGTCCACCTGGTTGCGGCGGGAGCGCAGGAAGAGGCCGACGATGATCGCGACCGCGATCACGGCGTCGATGAAGATGCCCACGTTCCCGAACCACACCACCAGCAGCGCGGCCAGGGCGCCCACCGCGGCGGAGGCCGGCAGGGTGAGCACCCAGCCGACGGCGATGCGGCCCACGGTGCGCCAGCGGACCGTGGAGCCGCGGCGGCCGAGCCCCGAGCCGATGACCGATCCCGACGCCACCTGCGTCGTGGACAGGGCGAAGCCGAGCGCGCTGGAGGCCAGGATCGTCGCCGCCGTGGAGGTCTCGGCGGAGAAGCCCTGCGCGGGCTTGACGTCGGTGAGGCCCTTGCCGAGGGTGCGGATGATGCGCCAGCCGCCCATGTAGGTGCCGAGCGCGATCGTGAACGCGCAGGCGAGGATGACCCACAGCTGCGGATCGGCGTGGGCGGAGTTCTGCCAGCCCGCCATGATCAGCGCCAGGGTGATGACGCCCATCGTCTTCTGGGCGTCGTTCGTGCCGTGCGCCAGGGCGACGAGCGACGAGGTGAAGATCTGGCCCCAACGGAAGCCGTCGCGTCCGTCGGGCTTGTTGTCGTAGCGACGGGTCACCGCGTAGGCGAGGCGCGTGACGAGGAACGCGATCACACCCGCCGTGAACGGCGCGATCAGCGCCGGCAGCACGACCTTGCTCAAGACCATGCCGAAGTCGATGGCCGCGACGCTCGCGCCGACCAGGGTCGCGCCGATGAGGCCGCCGAACAGCGCGTGCGAGGAACTGGAGGGCAGCCCGAGCAGCCACGTGAGCATGTTCCAGGTGATGGCGCCGATGAGGCCGGCGAAGATGATCGGCAGGAAGGCCAGCGGCTCGATCTGGTCCTCGCGGATGATCCCGTGGGAGATCGTCTTGGAGACCTCCGTGGACAGGAAGGCACCGACGAGGTTCAGGCTCGCGGCGAGGAGGACGGCGACCTTGGGCTTGAGCGCTCCGGTCGCGATCGGGGTGGCCATCGCGTTCGCGGTGTCGTGGAAGCCGTTCGTGAAGTCGAAGAACAGCGCCAGCGCGATCACCAGCACGACGATGAGTGCAGCGGTTTCCACAGTTCGCTTTCGTCGGGATTCGTGGGAAGGGAGCCGATGGGATCGGCGGTGCGAACGAAGAGTTCACCGTGGGTTCATACTCCGGCAACCGGACCACAGAAATACTCCCACATCCGCGGGCCGGCGCCGAACGCCGCTTCGCCCCCGACACGCCGGTCGTCGATTAGCGTGGAGCGGTGACCCGAGACCTCGCCTCCACGCCGCCGTCCGCCCCGATCGCCCCGGCACGCCCCACGATCCGCCGGCATCACGGCGACGAGGTCCGCGACGACTTCGAATGGCTGCGCGCCAAGGAGGACGCCGAGGTCATCGCGCACCTCGAGGCCGAGAACGCCTACACCGAGGCGCGCACCGCGCACCTCGCGGGACTGCGCCAGCGGATCTTCGACGAGATCAAGGCCCGGACGCTCGAGACCGACCTCTCCGTGCCGACCCGTCAGGGCGCGTGGTGGTACTACGGACGCACCGTCGAGGGCAAGCAGTACGGCATCCACTGCCGCGCGCCGCTGTCCGGTCCCGACGACTGGACGCCGCCGGTGCTCACCCCCGGCGTCGACGTCCCCGGCGAGACGGTGCTCCTGGACGGCAACGTCGAAGCCGACGGCCACGAGTTCTTCTCCCTCGGCAGCTTCGACGTGAGCACCGACGGCACGCGTCTGCTGTACGGCGTGGATGTCGCCGGCGACGAGCGGTACACGCTGCGCATCCGCGACCTCGCCACCGGCGAGACGCTCGGCGACGTCGTCGAGAACACGTCCGCGGGCGCCTCCTTCTCCCCCGACGGCCGGTACGTGGTGTACACGACGGTCGACGACGCCTGGCGCCCCGACACCGTCTGGCTGCACGAGGTCGGCACCGACGCAGCCGCCGACGTCCGCCTGTTCCACGAGCCGGACGAGCGCTACTGGGTGGGGGCGGGATTCACCCGCAGCGAGAAGTACCTCGTGATCGAGGTGGGATCGTCCATCACGACGGAGGAGTACCTCCTGGAGGCCGCCGAGCTCGGCGCCGGGGCCGAGCCGCGCTCGATCTGGCCGCGCCGCGAGGGCGTCGAGTACTCGAGCACCCACGCCGTCGTCGACGGCGAGGACGTGCTCTACATCGTGCACAACGAGGATGCACTCGACTTCGAGCTCGTGCGGGTCGCGGCATCCGACCCTCTCGGCGCGCGGGAGGTCGTGCTCCCCCACACGCCGGGACGCCGTCTGCTGGACGTCTCGGCGTTCCGGGACTGGGCGGTGGTGTCGTACCGCCGCGACGGTCTGTCGCGCATGGGGATCCTCGACTACCGCACCGGCGCCGTGGACGAGCTCGACTTCCCGGAGGAGCTGTACACGGCCGGCGCCGCGGGCAACCCGGAGTGGGCTCCCCCGATGGTGCGGCTCGGGTTCGGCTCGTTCGTGACCCCCGGGACCGTCTACGACTACGTGGTGGCCTCCGGCGAGCTGCTGCTGCGCAAGCGACAGCCGGTGCTCGGCGGGTACGAGCCGCAGGAGTACGCACAGCGGCGGGAGTGGGTCACGGCATCCGACGGCACCCGGGTACCCGTCTCGCTCGTCTGGAAGCGCTCGTTCGGCGACCCCGGCGACGGGCCGCGACCCGTGCATCTGTACGGCTACGGCTCGTACGAGCACTCGATCGAGCCGGGCTTCTCCGTCGCGCGCCTGTCGATGCTCGACCGCGGCGTCGTGTTCGCGGTGGCGCACGTGCGCGGGGGCGGCGAGCTCGGCCGCCAGTGGTACGAGGACGGCAAGCTGCAGCACAAGCGCAACACGTTCACGGACTTCGTCGACGTCGCCCGGCACCTCGTCGACACCGGCGTCACGAGCCCCGACCGGCTCGTCGCCGAGGGCGGATCGGCCGGCGGGCTGCTGATGGGCGCCGTCGCGAACCTCGCCCCCGAGCTGTTCGCCGGCATCCTCGCCGACGTGCCGTTCGTCGACGCGCTGACCACGATCCTCGACCCGTCGCTGCCGCTGACCGTCATCGAGTGGGACGAGTGGGGCGACCCGCTGCACGACGCCGAGGTGTACGCGTACATGAAGTCGTACACGCCGTACGAGAACGTCCGCGCGGGCGTCACGTACCCCCGCATCCTGGCGACCACCTCGCTCAACGACACCCGCGTGTACTACGTCGAGCCCGCGAAGTGGGTCGCGCGTCTGCGCGAGGTGGGCGCGGACGCGCTACTCAAGTGCGAGATGGTCGCCGGCCACGGCGGGGTCTCCGGACGCTACAACTCGTGGCACCAGCGGTCGTTCGAGCTCGCCTGGCTGCTGGACGTGCTCGGACTCGCCGCCGACTGATTCCGCGCTCCCACCCACCGCGCACCACCCCGC
>NZ_JBXAFF010000071.1:6730-8688 GCF_058792815.1 Microbacterium sp. MPR-TSA4 | reverse complement strand
GCGTGCGTCGGGGGAGAGGCGGCGCGCGGCAGGGTGGGCGGCATGCTCACGGAACACGCTCGAACCGCGCTCCGATCGCGCGCGGATCTGGAGGCGGCGGGACTGACCACGCGGGACATCACCTCCCGGGTACGGGCGGGCACGCTGATCCGCGTCGACCAGGGGTGGTACGCGGATGCCGCGCACTGGCGGAGCGCCTACGCGGAAGGCCGTCAGCTGATGCGCGTCGTCGCGGCCGAGGAGCGCCGGCGCGGCGGCTCGTCCCTCGTGTACTCGCACACGGCGGCCTCCGTCCTGTGGGGACTGCCGCTCTTCCGGCTCGAGCCCGAGCGCGTCCACCTCAGCGGTCGGTCGGCGAGCGGGCACGTGCGGGCGTCGAATCCGCTCGTGGCGCGGCATGAGGTCGCCGTGCCCGACGACGACATCGTCGAACGCGACGCACTGCGCTGCACATCGCTGCCCCGCACCGTGGCGGACACGCTGCGCGGCGTGTCCGAGGAGTCCGGACTCGCCCTCGCCGATGCGGCCCTGCGGATCGAAGCCCACGATCCGGCGACGGGGCGCTACGACGAGGATGCCGCGGCATCCCTTCGGGCGCGCATCGCGTCGCGCGTGCCGCGGGGCGGCCGCGGCGTGCGCCGGGCGCGGCGGATGCTCGACCTCGCGGACGGCCGCGCGGCGTCGCCCGGGGAGAGTGTCAGTCGTCTGTATCTGCGGGAGCTCGGATTCGCCGCGCCGCGGCTGCAGGTACCGATCCCCGCTCCGAGGGGCGGCACGTATTACGCGGACTTCGGGCTCGACGATGCCGCAGCCTGGGGAGAGTACGACGGAGAGGGCAAGTACCTCGATCCGCGGCTGCGCGGCGACGGCGTCGACATCGCCCAGGCGGTTCTCGACGAGAAGATGCGGGAGGACTGGATCCGGGGGACGACGAACCGGCGGTTCGCGCGGTGGGGCAAGGCGCACACCACCTCGGCCGCCGCCCTCGGCCGGCGTCTGGCGGCGTTCTCGGTGTATCCGCCCCGCTGACCCCGCGCCCTTCCGCGAACCGCCACGCCGCGCGCGAACCGGCACGCGGTGTGCGGTCCGCGGGTGGCCGGGTCGGGCAGGGGATGGCGGCTCGCGAGGATAACGGAGTTCACGGGGAACGCATAGGGGGGAGTGGGGGAAGATAGAACGACGGCGGCGTGGGCCGCGGCGAGGAGAGGCATCGGGCTATGGCGCAGGCAGCGGCAGGCAGGAAGAACTGGTTCGCGATCTGGGTGAGCGTGGCGGTGGTCGTCATCGTCGCCCTCGTGGTCGCACTGGTCGTGTGGATGAACCGCGCGGCGACCGACCCGGGCACGGCTCCCTCCGGATCGGGCATCAACCAGGAGACCGGCGCCGTCGTGGTCGGCTCGGGCTCGCAGACGCTCGACACCTACATCGACTTCATGTGCCCCATCTGCAACCAGTTCGAGCAGACCTACGGCGACGAGATCCTCGATCTCGCCAACAACGGCACGATCACGCTCAACATCCACCCCATCTCGATCCTCGACCGCTACTCGCAGGGGACGAAGTACTCCACCCGAGCCGCGAACGCGATGTACTGCGTCGCCGAGGCCGACCCCGACAAGGCCGTGACCTTCATGCAGGCCCTCTTCAAGGCGCAGCCGGAGGAGAACTCCACGGGTCTCACCGACCAGCAGATCCTCGATGTCGCCTCCAGCGTCGGGGTGACGGGCATCGACTCCTGCGTCTCCGACGGCACGTACACGAAGTTCGTGGCGGCCATGACCGAGAAGACGCCCGTGCAGCCCGGCTCCAGCGGCATCGGCACGCCGACGCTGGCCGTCAACGGCACCGTCATCGCCAACCAGACCATCCCCGCCAAGGGCCAGTTCGCGACGCTGTTCCAGTAAGCGCCGCGATGACGGGGAGGGGGGGGGGGGGGGGGGGGGGGGGGGGGGGGGGGG
>NZ_JBXAFF010000071.1:0-6720 GCF_058792815.1 Microbacterium sp. MPR-TSA4 | reverse complement strand
GGACGGCAGTTTGCCGTCCGGCCCCCTATCACGTACACTGAATCTTTGGTGCCTTGCGCCTTCATTGGCGTGTCGCCGCACCACATCCCACTCACCGCAGACCGACCGGTCTGCTCAAGCGTCAGCGAGGCTATGGCTAAGAAAGACGGTGTCATCGAAATCGAGGGCGTCGTGTCCGAGGCGCTGCCCAACGCGATGTTCCGCGTTGAGCTCACGAACGGACACAAGGTTCTCGCCACGATCTCCGGCAAGATGCGGCAGAACTACATCCGCATCATCCCCGAAGACCGCGTCGTCGTGGAGCTCTCGCCCTACGACCTCACGCGCGGTCGCATCGTCTATCGCTACCGCTAGACCGGTCGAGAAGTAACGAGCGGGCGGATGCTGCGGCATCCGCGCGACTCGAAGACAGCGAACAGGAAACATCATGAAGGTCAACCCCTCCGTCAAGCCCATCTGCGACCACTGCAAGGTCATCCGTCGCCACGGTCGCGTCATGGTCATCTGCAAGTCGAACCCGCGTCACAAGCAGCGCCAGGGCTGAGTCGGTCGCGACTCGAGGGTGAGCGAGGCCCGCAGGGCCGAGTCGACACCTCAGTACGAAGACACAACTCCATACCGCGAACGGCGCGTTTCGACTCGCTGCGCTCGCTCAACGACCGGATGGTCGGAGAACGGCGCGTTTCGACTCGCTGCGCTCGCTCAACGACCGGATGGTCGGGGGCGGCGCGACGCTCGCACACCGACCGGCAACGGTCAGCACATTGCAGGGTCAGAACCTCTTCGGAGGGGACACCTCGGGCGGAGGCCCGGGCACCGATCCTGTTCCACACCTCCACTACTCCTAGGAGAACCCGCATGGCACGTCTTGCCGGCGTCGACATCCCGCGCGACAAGCGCGTGGTGATCGCCCTCACCTACATCTACGGCATCGGCCGTACGCGTTCGGTCGAGATCCTCAAGGCCACCGAGATCGACGAGTCGATCCGCGTCAAGGACCTCACCGACGACCAGCTGGTCGCCCTGCGCGACTACATCGAAGGCAACTACAAGGTGGAGGGTGACCTGCGCCGCGAGGTCGCCGCCGACATCCGCCGCAAGGTCGAGATCGGCTCGTACGAGGGTCTGCGCCACCGCCGCGGCCTTCCGGTGCGCGGTCAGCGCACCAAGACCAACGCGCGTACCCGCAAGGGCCCGAAGCGCACCGTCGCCGGCAAGAAGAAGGCCGGCCGCAAGTAAGCGCGGCCCCCGGTACAGGTTTAGGAGAACAGACACATGGCACAGGCCAAGACCGCTGCGCGCAAGCCGCGCCGCAAGGAAAAGAAGAACATCGCGCTGGGCCAGGCCCACATCAAGTCGACGTTCAACAACACGATCGTCTCGATCACCGACCCCTCGGGCGCCGTCATCAGCTGGGCGTCCTCGGGTGGGGTGGGCTTCAAGGGCTCGCGCAAGTCGACCCCGTACGCCGCCGGTATGGCTGCCGAGTCGGCCGCCCGCCAGGCCGCCGAGCACGGCGTCAAGAAGGTGGACGTCTTCGTGAAGGGCCCGGGTTCGGGCCGCGAGACCGCGATCCGCTCGCTGCAGGCCGCCGGCCTCGAGGTGGGGTCGATCTCCGACGTCACCCCGCAGGCGCACAACGGCTGCCGTCCGCCGAAGCGTCGCCGCGTCTGACTTCCGGGCCGGGTGCCCCCGCATCGCGGGCGGCACCCGGCATCCGTCGTCTTTGAAAACTCAACACCTCTTGCAATCGCACGTGTCATATAGCGGGCACGTGACGGAAAGGAACACATAGTGCTCATTGCACAGCGTCCCACTCTGACCGAGGAGAAGATCGGCGAGTTCCGCAGCCGCTTCGTCATCGAGCCGCTGGAGCCCGGCTTCGGCTACACGATCGGCAACGCGCTGCGCCGCAGCCTGCTGTCCTCGATCCCCGGTGCGGCTGTCACCAGCATCCGCATCGACGGCGTGCTGCACGAGTTCAGCACCATCCCGGGTGTGAAGGAGGATGTCACCGAGATCATCCTCAACATCAAGCAGCTCGTCGTCTCGTCCGAGCGCGACGAGCCGATCACGGCGTACCTGCGCAAGACCGGCGCCGGCGAGGTCACCGCCGCCGACATCTCCGCTCCGGCGGGTGTCGAGGTGCACAACCCCGAGCTGGTCATCGCGACGCTCAACGACTCGGCGAAGTTCGAGCTCGAGCTCACGATCGAGCGCGGCCGCGGCTACGTGTCGGCCACGCAGAACCGCAACGAGTACGCCGAGGCCGGTCAGATCCCGATCGACTCGATCTACTCGCCCGTGCTGAAGGTGTCGTACCGCGTCGACGCCACGCGTGCCGGTGAGCGCACCGACTTCGACAAGCTCGTCCTGGACGTCGAGGCCAAGCCGTCGATCTCGCCGCGCGACGCCGTCGCGTCGGCCGGTCGCACGCTCACCGAGCTGTTCGGTCTCGCCCGCGAGCTGAACGTCGAGGCCGAGGGCATCGAGATCGGCCCCGCGCCGGTCGCCGAGGTGCTCACCAACGAGCTGTCGATGCCGATCGAGGACCTCGATCTGTCGGTGCGTTCGTACAACTGCCTCAAGCGCGAGGGCATCAACACGGTGTCCGAGCTGGTCGCCCTCTCCGAGACGCAGCTGATGAACATCCGCAACTTCGGTCAGAAGTCGGTCGACGAGGTGCGCGACAAGCTCGTCTCGCTCGGCCTGTCGCTGAAGGACTCGGTCCCCGGGTTCGACGGCGCGCACTTCTACGGCGGCTACGACGACGAGGCCCTCTGAGCCTCCGCGCTCGCACCGGCAAGACCTTCTGCGCGCTCCGGCCCCGACCGGTTCGCTGACACTTTTCCTCTGGAGTAACTGATATGCCCAAGCCCACCAAGGGTCCCCGCCTCGGAGGCGGCCCCGCCCACGAGCGTCTGCTGCTGGCCAACCTGGCCGCCGCCCTGTTCACGCACAAGTCGATCACGACGACCGAGACCAAGGCCAAGCGCCTGCGTCCGCTCGCCGAGCGTCTCGTCACCTTCGCCAAGCGCGGCGACCTGCACGCTCGCCGTCGCGTGCTGTCGGTCATCGGCAACAAGGATGCGGTGCACGTGCTGTTCGCCGAGATCGCTCCGCTCGTCGCCGAGCGCGAGGGCGGCTACACCCGCATCACGAAGATCGGCAACCGCAAGGGCGACAACGCCCCCATGGCCGTGATCGAGCTCGTGCTCGAGCCCGTCAACCCGAAGCCGAAGTCGGCCAAGAAGTCGGCCGCCGCGGCTCCCGTCGCCGCCCCGGCGAAGGACGAGGACGCCGCCGAGGAGGCCGCGACCGAGGCCGTCGCCGAGGCCGACGAGGCTCAGGACGCTGCTGACGAGGTCGCCACGGACGACGCCGCCGCTGCCGGCGCCGAGTCGCCCGAGGAGGGCGCGGCCGCGGAGACCGCCGCCGAGGACGCCACCAAGTAAGGCGAACGCTGTCGCGAGGCCCGCACCCCGGAACGGGGGCGCGGGCCTCGCTGCGTGGGGCGGGAGCGCGGCGCGGCGCCGGCCCGCGAACCGTCCTGCGCCCCGCTACGGTGGTGTGGTGAGCGAGACGTCCCTGATCGAGCGCATCCACCGGTTGCAGCGCGAGGCCGGTGTCGACGCCGGTCCGCTGCCGCCGCGGCATCCCGAGGTCGCCGCCTGGCGGACCGCCACGGCGGACGACATCGACGCGCTTCACGCCGTCATGGTCGCGGCCGAGCGCATCGACCACCCGACGTGGACGACGCCCCGCCAGGAGGTCGCGGACACCTTCGACCTGCCGCACATCGACCACACCCGCGACACGGTGCTGGCGGTGGATGCCGCAGGAACGGTGATCGCCTACGGCAGCGCGTTCCTGCATCCGGCGCGCGATGGGGCCTTGACCGTGTCGCTGTCCGGCGCCGTGCTGCCCGAACGGTGGCGCCGAGGCATCGGGACGGCCGTGTTCGCGTGGCAGTACGCCCGCGCGCTCGAGCAGCTCGCCGGGGTCGCCCCGTCGCTCGCGCCGGTGGAGGCGGGGGAGTGGACCGCCGATCTCAAGGTCTACGCGGAGGAGAGCAACCTGGGCCATCGGCGGCTCGCGGAGGCGCGCGGCTTCGCCGCCGAGCGGTGGTTCGCCACGATGCTGCGCGACCTGGCCCGCCCGCTTCCCGACGTGGTGCTGTCGGCGGATGCCGCGGCCCGCGGACTGCGCGTCGTGGCCTACACCCACGACCGCGACGACGACGCGCGTCGCGCCCGCAACGATGCGTTCCGCGACCACTGGGGAAGCCTGCCGAGCCCGCCGGAGTCGTGGGCGAAGTTCGTCGGCGGCGAGTTCTTCCGCCCCGACCTCTCGCGCCTCGTCGTCGATGACTCGGGGGCCATCGCCGCCTTCTGCCTCGCGTCGGTCAACGAGGACGACTGGGAGATGCTCGGCGCCTCGCACGCGTACATCGACCTGATCGGCGTCGTCCGCGCCCATCGCCGGCAGGGGCTCGCGCCGGTCGTCGTCGCAGACGCGCTCCGCGCCATCGCCGCCGCCGGCCTGGAGAAGGCCGTCCTCGACGTCGACACGGCGAGCCCGACCGGGGCCAACACCCTCTACGAGGGGCTCGGTTTCGTCGCGGACGAGCGCGCGGTCGCGCTCGTCGCCCACGTCTGACCCGACTCGCCGCAGGTCCGGGCCGTCCGCCGCGGCGCGGGCGTCGCTCAGGGCTCGCTCAGGGCGTCGCGGTGGGGGCGAGCGCGCGCGTGGTGGCCCAGCGGATCAGCTGCACCTGGTAGCGCACCTGCGCGCGCTGGTTGGCCACGGCATCCACCGCGGTCGTGACGGTGTCGGCGTAGACGCGCCCGCCCGCCTCGCCCGGGTGGATGTCGTCGCCCGCCAGCAGATCGGTGCGCGGCGCGATGGCCTGTGACCAGTCGGCGACGATCACCCCCGGGTGGGTGGCCGCGAACGCCGCGAGGTCGCGGTTGACGCCGTCGATCCAGTCGCGCGGGGCGAAGGCGTTGACGAGCACGAGCGTGCGGGCCCGTCCGACCTTGTCGTAGATGTCCTGGAGCGCCTCGCCGTCGACGGGCCCGTTGGTGCCGAGGCCGACGACAACGTAGTCGCGCAGCGCGCCCTGCGCGGCGAGCCGGTCGACGATCTCGCTGCCGACCCACATCGATCGCGACACCTCGGCGTCGATCTGGATGCCGGGAAGCTCCTCGAGCAGTCCGCCGGCGGACGCCAGCATGACCGAGTCACCGACCGCCGTGACGCGATCGCCGGGCACCGACACCGGGGGCGGGGGCAAGGGCTCGCCGTCGGGGCCCACCGTCGGCGTGGGGCGGGGCGTGGTCGCGCCGGGATCGCCGGACGGCGGCGGCGACGGCGGAGGGGTCGGCGACGCGGATGCCGCATCCAGCGCGCGCTGCCCGGCTTCGACGACGGCTTGGCCCGAGCTGACGGCGGGCACGGCGGCCACGGCCGCGGCGGTGCCCGCGACCACCAGCGCGGTCACGCCGAGCGACGCGACGGCGCCGAAGCGCCGCGCGGGCGTCGAGCGCAGCCGACGGCCGAACGCGGACGCGGCGCCGCGGAAGCCGAGCCGGCGGATCGGCTGTTCGAGCAGCCGGTACGAGGCCGCCGACAGCACGAGGGTCGTCACGGCGGCCGCGACCCCCACGGGGACGGGCACGGTCTCCTCGACGAACGTGCCCGTCACCGCGACGGTGAGGAGCACGACGACCGGCCAATGCCACAGATAGATGCCGTAGGAGCGCTCGCCGATCCACCGCAGCGGCGCGACGTCGAGCGCGGGACCGAACCACGAGCCGGTGAGCGTGGCCGCGGCGATCGCGACCGCCGTCAGGGCGCTCGCCGCCAACGGCACGATCGGGTAGGCCGTCGCGCCGTCGGCGATCATGCCGATGACGACGATCCCTCCGACGCTGACCGCGCCCACCACGGCGGTCCACGCGGGGCCGACGCCGCCGATCGACGGGCGGGCCGCGGCGCTCCAGGCCGTGCGCCCCGCCAGGGCGAACGCGAGGGCGACGCCGATGAGCAGCCCGAAGGCGTGGGTGTCGGTGCCGTAGTAGGCGCGGGTCAGGCCCGCGAGCCCCGGGCCGGCGCCGACGACCTGCGCGGCCCAGGCGACGGAGGCCGCAGCCAGCAGCGCGGCGACAGCCGTCCGCATCCACCGGCGCGGCAGCAGCAGGAACAGCGGCAGCAGCAGCGGCCACAGCACGTAGAACTGCTCCTCGACCGCCAGCGACCAGAGGTTGCGCAGCAGCTCCGGCTGTGTGGCGCCGAAGTAGGAGGCGCCGGCAGAGATCGACGTCCAGTTGTACGAGAACGTGACCGCGCCGATCACCTGGCGGCCGAGTCCGAGCAGCACGTCGCCGCCGACGAGGCCCGCGATGCTGGCGCTCGTGGCCACCACGACGGCCAGCGCCGGCAGCAGGCGCCGCGCGCGCCGCGTCCAGAAAGCGCGCAGCGCGATACGGCCGGTGGATCCCCGTTCGCGCAGCAGCAGCGAGGTGATCAGGAAGCCGGAGATCACGAAGAACACGTCGACGCCGATGAACCCGCTGCGCAGCATCCCGGCGGGGAACAGGTGGTAGACGACCACGAGCAGCACGGCGAGGGCACGCAGGCCGTCGAGGCCCGCGTAGCGCGGGGCGGAAGGTGTGGTCATGGCGGGGAGGGCTGTTTCCGGAGGGGAGAGCGCGGGCG
>NZ_JBXAFF010000070.1:0-8888 GCF_058792815.1 Microbacterium sp. MPR-TSA4 | reverse complement strand
GTACGGGGGCGGGACGCTCGACGGCCACGGGCGCCCGCGGCGGGACAGGCGCGTCGTCGACGGGCGGCGGGAACTCGTCGTCGTCCGGAGCGTCGTCGTCGGTGAGGGTGTACTCGGCCGCTGCCGGGGACGGCGCCTCGCGGACCGCCGTCAGCGTGCGGACGGGCGCCGCCACGGCATCCTCGGGCTCGTCGTCGACCGCGAGCCCGGGCGCCTCCGTCAGGGCGGATGCGACGGGAGCGGACGGCGCGGCCGCCGCCGGGCCGGGATCGGTCGGGATCGGCGCGACGGCCCACTCCGTCACGGGCGCGGCGGCCGCGGAGGCCACGGAGCTGCCCGTCCGTCCGCCTCCGCCCGGGCGCGCGTCGCCGGTGGGAGCGGGCGCGGTCGCGGGCGGCGATGCGGGCCGCGGGGGCTCCGCGGGAGCGCCGTCGGACGGCGGGTCGGCGTCGAAGCGCGCGACGTACTTGACCCGGATGCCGAGGACAGCGTGGATCGCTCCGCGCAGGTCTTCGCTCGGTCCCTTCCCGGCCGCGAGCTTCTTGAAGGCGGCCACGTCGCCCTGCGTCCGGAAGCTGAGGGTCAGCACGTCGTCGGCGAACGCGATCGGGGTGGCGTCGGTCGCGATCATCCACGACGACCGGCTCACCGGTTCGAGCCGCTGCAGGATCTCGGGCCACGCGTCGCGCACCTGCGGCAGCGTCACGGGACCTGCCGGCGGCACGGGAGCGGCGGCCGGCGGCGGAGTCGGTGCGGCGGCAGCCGGCGGAGTCGATGCGGCGGCAGCCGGCGGAGTCGGTGCGGCGGCAGCCGGCGGGACCGGTTCCTCCGGCGGAGTCGACGCGACCGGTGCGGCCGGCGCGGCGGCAGACGGCGGGGTCGGCGCGGCGGCCGGTGCAGCCGGGTGGGAGGCCGGCGGCTCGGCGACGGGAGCGGCGGCGGGCACGGCCACCGGCGGCGAGTCCGGGGCCGCCGCCGGAACGGATCCGGCGGTGTGGGCGAGGACGCGGGCGACGAGCAGCTCCAGCTGCAGCCGCGGAGACGTCGCACCGCTCATGTCGTCGAGGGCCCCGACCACGAGATCGGCGATGCGGGAGAGGCGATCGGTGCCGAACGCGGACGCCTGACGGCCCATCCGCTCGAGCTCGTCGGCCGGGATGCCGCGCAGCACCGCGCCGGCACCGTCTCCCGTGGCCGCGACGATGATGAGGTCGCGCAGACGCTCGAGCAGGTCGTCGACGAATCGACGCGGGTCCTGACCCGTCTGCACGACACGGTCGACGGCCGCGAAGGCGGCGGCCGCGTCGTGGGCCGAGAACGCCGTGACGACCTCGTCGAGCAGGGCGCCGTGCGTGTAGCCGAGCAGGGCGACGGCGCGCTCGTAGCGCACGGTCGCACCGGCGGCACCGTCGACCGGATCGGATCCGGCGATGAGCTGGTCGAGCAGCGACAGCGTGTCGCGGGGCGACCCCCCGCCGGCGCGGACCACGAGCGGCAGCACGCCCGCCTCCGTCTGCACACCCTCCTGGGCGCACAGCTGTTCGACGTACTCGAGCATCGCGGCGGGCGCGACGAGGCGGAACGGGTAGTGGTGGGTGCGCGAGCGGATCGTGCCGATGACCTTCTCGGGCTCGGTCGTCGCGAAGATGAACTTGACGTGCTCCGGCGGCTCCTCGACGAGCTTGAGCAGGGCGTTGAACCCCTGCGCCGTCACCATGTGCGCCTCGTCGAGGATGAAGATCTTGAACCGGTCGCGCGCGGGGGCGAAGATCGCGCGCTCACGCAGGTCGCGGGCGTCGTCGACGCCGTTGTGCGAGGCCGCGTCGATCTCGACCACGTCGAGGGAGCCCCCGCCTCCGCGGCTGAGCTCCACGCAGCTGTCGCAGACGCCGCAGGGGGTGTCGGTCGGGCCCGCCGCGCAGTTCAGGCAGCGGGCGAGGATGCGCGCCGAGGTCGTCTTGCCGCAGCCGCGCGGGCCGCTGAACAGATACGCGTGCCCGACGCGGTCGCCGCGCAAGGCGGTCATGAGCGGCTCGGTCACCTGCGCCTGCCCGATCATCTCGCCGAACGTCTCCGGACGGTAGCGGCGGTACAGGGCGGTGGTCACCAGAACAGACTACGGCGTGCCCCCGACATGCGGCGCGGCGGGCGCCCCGGCGGGAACATCTGCGGCCGGACCGCGTTGGGATGGGCATGAGTCTCGCCCTGCCCGACCGGACGGTGGACGTCCTCGTGATCGGCGCCGGCCAGGCGGGACTGTCGGCGGCCTACCATCTGCGCCGCCGCGGGTTCGTCCCGGCACCGGGCGACGGACGCGCCCCCGTGTTCGTCGTGCTCGACGCCGATGCCGCTCCGGGCGGCGCCTGGCAGCATCGGTGGCGTTCGCTGCGGATGGCGACCGTCAACGGCATCCACGAACTGCCGGGAGCCCCCGTTCCCCCGGCCGACCCCGACGCGGCGAGCGCCGACGTGCTCCCGGCGTACTTCGCCGACTACGAGCGGCGATTCGATCTGAGGGTCCAGCGGCCCGTGGACGTCACCGCCGTGCGCCGCGTCGACGCCGATCCGCACGGCCTCCTGGAGGTCGACACCGATCGCGGAGCCTGGCACGCGCGGTTCGTGATCAACGCCACGGGCACCTGGCGACGGCCGTTCTGGCCCCACTACCCGGGTCAGGAGCAGTTCGCGGGCCGCCAGCTGCACGTGCACGACTACGTGTCGGCCGACGAGTTCCGCGGTCAGCGCGTCGTCGTCGTGGGCGCCGGCATCTCGGCCGTGCAGCTCCTGGAGGAGATCTCCCGGGTCGCCGACACCTTCTGGGTCACGCGGCGGGAGGTGCGGTGGGATGCCGCGGAGTTCGACACCGCGGCCCGCGTCGCGGCGATCGCGGGCGTGGAGGAGCGGGTGCGGCGCGGTGAGGCGCCGGGCAGTGTGATCTCGGTGACGGGCCAGCACTGGACGCCCTGGGCGCGGCGCGCGCAGGAGCGCGGCGTCCTCGTGCGCCACCCGATGTTCACCCGCATCGAGGAGCACGGGGTACGGATGCCCGACGGGTCGTTCGAGCCCGCCGACGTCATCCTGTGGGCCACCGGCTTCCGCGCCGACATCGCCCATCTCGCCCCGCTGGGGCTGCGGACCGCGCTCGGCGGTGTCCGCGTGGCGAACGGTCGCGCCGTGGACGAGCCGCGGCTGTTCCTCATCGGCTACGGGCCGTCGCAGTCGACGGTGGGCGCGAACCGCGCCGGCCGCGACGCGGTGCGCGCGATCGTGGCCGACCTCGCGGCCGCTCCGGTCTGAGCCGCCGACGGCGGGTTCGCGCCCGCGGCGACGCCCTGCTACATTCCTGGTCAACGACACGGGGTGCCCGAACCATGGGCTGAGATCACACCCGTCGAACCTGATCTCGTTCGTACGAGCGAAGGGATGTCCCCTGATGAGCGCGCGCGCCCACCTCTCCCCCGCCGACGCCGTGGATGCCGTGCGCACGGCCCATCCGCTGGTGCAGTGCATCACCAACGCGGTGGTGACGAACTTCACCGCCAACGCCCTCCTGGCCCTGGGCGCCGCCCCCGCGATGTGCGACATCCCCGGCGAAGCGGGCGTGTTCGCGGGCATCGCGGACGGCGTGCTCGTGAACCTCGGCACGCCGACGGCCGAGCAGCGCACCGCGGCGCGCGAGGCGGTCGCGGCGACCGAGCGCTGGGTGCTCGATCCCGTCGCCGTCGGCGTGCTCCCGGTGCGGACGGCCCTCGCCACCGAGCTCGTCGAGCGCCGACCCGCGATCGTGCGCGGCAATGCGTCGGAGATCCTCGCACTCGCCGGCCTCGGGGCGGGCGGACGCGGCGTGGATGCCACCGACGACCCGGAGGCCGCGGGGGACGCGGCGGTCGCGCTCGCCCGGCGGACGGGCGGGGTGGTGGCGGTGTCGGGGCCGGTCGACCTGATCACCGACGGCACCCGGGTGGTCCGGGTGCACGGCGGCGACGCGCTGCTGACCCGGGTGACGGGAGGCGGATGCGCGCTCGGTGCGACCATGGCGGCCTTCCTGGGCGTGTGCGACCCGCTGTCGGCGGCGGTCGCGGCCTCCGCCGTGCACGCCGTCGCGGCGGAACGGGCGGCGCGCGCGGCCCGCGGGCCGGGCTCGTTCGCGGTGGCGTTCCTCGACGCTCTGGCCGCCGTGGCGCCGGCCGACCTCGACACCCCCGGTCGCCTCTCGTCTGCGGAGCCCGCACGATGAGCGGGGCCACCGGTCACGACCTCTCGCTGCACCTCGTCACCGACGAGCGCATCCCGTTCCCGCTGCTGTGCGAGATCGTCGCTGCGGCCGTGGCCGGCGGGGCGAGCGTGGTGCAGCTGCGCGCCAAGACCTCCACCGCCCGCGAGCTGATCGCACAGGCGGTCGCTCTGTCGGATGTCGTCGCCGCACGGGCGGGGCTCGTCGTCGACGACCGGCTCGACGTCGTGCTCGCGGCCCGTGACGCCGGCGCCCGTGTCGACGGCATCCACCTGGGCCAGAGCGACGTGCCCCCGCAGACCGCCCGTGCCCTGCTCGGCGCCGACGCGCTGGTCGGCTGGACGGCGAACACCCCCGCCCATCTCGCCGCCGCGGCCGAGATGCCCGCCGGCACCCTCGACTACCTCGGGGTGGGGGTCATCCGACCCACCGCGACCAAGCCCGATCACCCCGAGCCGCTCGGCATCGGCGGGTTCGCGAGGATCGCCGCCGCGACCGCGCTGCCCTGCGTCGCGATCGGGGGCGTGACGCCGGCCGACGTCCCTGCCCTCCGGGCCGCGGGCGCCGCGGGCGTCGCGGTGGTCTCGGCGATCTGCGCGGCCGCCGATCCGGGCGCGGCGGCGGGGGTCTTCGCCGCCGCTCTGACCGGCCCCGCCGAGCACGCCGCCGAGGCGGCCCGGTGACCGCCGGCATCCCCCGCGTGCTCAGCATCGCCGGGACCGATCCGACCGGTGGGGCGGGCATCCAGGCCGACCTCAAGTCGATCGGCGCGCTCGGCGGGTACGGGATGGCGGTGGTCACGGTGCTCGTCGCCCAGAACACCCGCGGCGTGCGCACGCTGCACGCCCCGCCGACGGCGTTCCTCGACGAGCAGTTGCGCGCGGTCAGCGATGACGTCGAGATCGATGCGGTCAAGATCGGGATGCTGCTCTCGGGCGAGATCGCCGGCGTCGTCGAGGCCTGGCTGACGCGGGTGCGTCCGCCGGTGGTGGTCCTCGATCCGGTGATGGTGGCCACGAGCGGCGACCGGCTCCTCGACGCCGAGGCGGTGGCGGCCGTCCGTCGGCTGTGCCGCCGCGCCCACCTCGTCACCCCGAACCTGCCCGAGCTGGCCGTCCTCGTCGACGCCGCGCCCGCCGCATCGTGGGCGCAGGCCGTGGCGCAGGCCGAACGCCTGCACCGTGAGACCGGGACGGCCGTGCTGCTGAAGGGCGGGCACCTCGACGGCGCCGCCTCTCCCGATGCGATCGTCGACGCCGACGGCGTGCACGAGGTCTCCGGCATCCGCGTGATGACCCGTCACACGCACGGCACCGGGTGCTCGCTGTCCTCCGCCATGGCCACGCTCGGCGCCGCCGGGATGCCGTGGCCGGCGGCGCTGGCACGGGCGAAGGCGTGGCTGACGGGGGCGTTGCAGCATGCCGACGCCCTTGGCGTCGGCGAGGGCGACGGACCCGTCGACCACTTCCACGAGCTGCGCCCCGCGCTGCGGGACGGGGCGCCGTGGAGCGCGGGCGTGTGGCGGCTGACCTCGACCGTTCGCGCCGACGTCGACGCGTGCGACCTCGTGACGGGCCTCGGCGACGGCTCCCTCGACCTCGACCGCTTCCATCGCTACCTCGCGCAGGACGCCCTGTATCTGCGGGCATACTCCCGCGTGCTCGCCCGCGCCGCCGAGCTCGCGGCGGATGGGCAGGAGCGCGCCTTCTGGACCGAGGCGTCGGCCTCGTGCCTCCTCGAGGAGGAGCGTCTCCACCGCGTGCGCATCGGCGAGGCCCACCCCGAGCCGGGCCCGGCCACGCGCGGCTACCTCGCCCACTTCGACCGGGTCGTCGCGGGCGGCTCCTCTGCGGAGCTGGTCGCCGCCGTGCTCCCCTGCTTCTGGCTCTACGCCGACCTCGGCACCCGGCTCGCGCCGCTCGCGCACGACGCGCACCCCTACGCCGACTGGCTGCGGGCCTACGGCGACCCCGCGTTCGCGGAGGCCACGAGGCGGGCGATCGCGATCGCCGACGCGGCAGCCGCCGCGGCATCCCCGGACGACCGCGATCGGATGTCCGCCGCGTTCGAGCGGTCGATGCGTCACGAGCTCGCCTTCTTCGACGCCCCCTGAGGGTGACGATTCCGTTGACGCTCACGCCGGATACCAGACCCGGGTTTCCTGCGCACGCGTCAACGGAACGGCCTGTGGACGAGAGGGCGCCTCAGACGACGAGGGCGAGCGACATCAGACCGACGGATGCCGCCATCGCCGCGTACTGTCCGCGATCCAGCGCGGTGCGCGCCCGCACGGCCACCCGCACCGATCCGAGCACATAGGCGCCGGCGAGCGCCACGCCCACCGGGGCGAGCGCCGGAGCGGACGCCCCGTGATGATGCGCGGCGTCGGCGACCCCGCTGCCCGTCATCGCGAGCATCAGCGCCGCCATCACGACCATGCCCGCGGCGGCATGCAGTCCCATGGGCATCCGTACGGCGTCCGCGGAACGGCCGGATCCTCGTCGCCGTCCACCGGCCGCCGAGAGGGCGATCGCCCCGGCCAGGAGCATCGCCACCCACCACACCACCGGCACGAGCCGCGTCACCGCGGCATCCGCCATCGCGACGAGCATGAGCAGCGCGGTCGCCAGCTCCCCGGCTCGCGCCCGCCGCCGGTCGGCTGCCAGGCAGCACAGTCCGATCGTGGCGGGCGCGAGCGCGAACAGGTGCAGGGTCACGTTCTCAACTGTGGTGTCCGTGACCGCCGTGGTCATGACCGTGACCGCCGTGATCATGACCGGGCGCGCAGTGCGCGGACGTCGGCGCGGGAACATGCAGCGCGGGGTTGCGCTCGAAGAAGTTGTACGGCTTGAGGGTGAACTTCGCGTAGTCCATCGGCATGACCGGCCAGTCCTCGTTGCGCGGGAAGTGCGTCAGACCGAAGGTGTGCCACAGCACGAGGTCCTCGCCGACCAGCGGCTCGTCGCCGGCGATGAAGGCGGGGATGCCGCCGCCGCCCGGGTGCTGGTTCACGAAGTCCCCCGCCGCGTACCGCTCGTCCGGATCGTACTTCGTGACGAAGAGGTTCTTGGTCGCGAAGGCGGCGCGCGCGGCGATCGAGGAGTCGTCGTCCGCCAGCAGCACGGGGGTCTCCGTCGGGAAGAGCACGTACGACGTGGGCTGGCCCATCGCCGTGGTCCGCTCGGTCGAGGCGATCTGCCAGACCCGGTTCACGGCGCCGTCGGCGACGCGGCCGGAGACCTTCTCCGACACGATGGGCGTGACCTTCTTCGTGAAGGCGTTGCCCGCCGGGTTCTGCGGCGAGATCGGCACCCGCACCGCGTCGATCTCGTTGACGACGTTCGCCACGCCGTCCACGGTCATGTCGAGCCGGGCCGAGAAGAGGTGCTGATGGTAGGGGGCGCCCAGGCCGGGTGCCACCTGCGACGCGAACGGGTAGTCCGCGCCGGGGTAGGCGGAGGTGAAGAGGATGCCGGTCAGCTTCGCCTCGCACTCGAGCGTGCCGTCGAGGTACAGGTACCAGAAGAAGCCGTAGTCGTAGTTGCCGACCGTGGTGAAGAAGGAGATCACGAGCCGGCGCTGGCGGCGCACCTCGCTGGCGCCCGTGAAGATGTCGGTGTGCTTCCAGAGGGAGCCGAAGTCCTCCTCGTGCATGCACACGCCGTTGCGGACGGTCCGCGGCATCCCCAGCTCGTCGGCGAGCACCGCGTCGACGTAGGTGATGTCGCCGACGCAGTCGCACCCGAGCTCCAGCTCGTTGGTGTAGCGCCCGAACAGGTATTCGCCGGTGTCGAAGTAGTTCTGCCAGAAGCGGTTGGGCGCGGGGTCGGCGTACGGTACGACCATCTCGCTGATCGAGCCGCGGTACATCACCGGTCGTCCCTGGAAGCTCAGCTGGCGCAGGATCAGCCCTTCGCGCGCGTCGAAGCCGATGCGCAGATCCCAGTCCCCCCACACGACGTGCTCCTGGTCGACCGTGAAGCTCGACCCCTCGGGCTGGGTGATGACGATCGGCTTCAGCCCCTCCAGGGGCGGTCCCTGGAGGGCGGGATCGTCGTAGTTGCCGCTCGTCTCGGGCACCGCGAACCCGGGGGTGTCCACGATCTCGATCACCGAGCGCGCCGCGACATCGATGTAGGCCGTGAGGCCGTCGACGGGATGGGCCCACGGATGGTCCTGGGGGTGATCCTGGCGGAAGGCGAAGGTGCGGAGGATGCGTCGTCCCTCCTCGGCCGGGTACCCGTAGTGTCCCGCCGACAGCGGAACGAGCACGACGTCCTCGACGGTCAGACCGCGGGCGGCGAGCGCGGCCACCCATCCCTCGTCGGCGCCGGCGATCACGCCGACCTCCTCGAACTCCGCGTCGAGGATCGGGAGCTGTCCCGCCGTCCCGTCGAGCACCGTCTCGCGCAGCACCTCGCCGCTGGCGAGGGACACGACGAGGTCGCTCGACCGGGTCGTCGCCATGTCGAGCAGCTGCACCCGTGCGCGCCGCTCGGGCGCGGGTCCGCCCTGCTCCCAGGCCGCGATCTCGCCCTTGGCCGGCTCTTCCAGTCCGACGTAGACGAATCGGACGCGATCGGTGGTCGACGCGAGCGCCAGCACGATCGTGCGGACCGCGTCGATCTCGGCGGCGGAGAGGGAGGCCAGCGGG
>NZ_JBXAFF010000069.1:0-9304 GCF_058792815.1 Microbacterium sp. MPR-TSA4 | reverse complement strand
GGCGAGGGGGCGGCGGCGGACCGCCCCCTCGCCGGCGCTCAGCCGGTGAACGCGACGTCGGCGAGGTCGTACTCGCCGTCGACGCGCGGCGTCCAGGTGACCTTCGGCGAGACCGCGTAGTCGGCCTCGGGGGTGAACAGCGGCACGATGTACGCACCCTGGAAGTTCGCCTCGGCGAGGTCGCGGAAGGCGGCGATGCGCTCGTCGCCCGCGACGGTGCGCTGCCTGGCGACGAGCGCCGCCGTCTCCGGGCTCTTCGCGTAGTCGTTCTGTCCTCCCGCGAACAGGTTGGTGGCGGGCATGTCGCCGTCCATGGTGGAGGGCGCCCAGGTGTTGAGGTAGAGGCCCTTCATGTCGACCGTGCTGTAGATGCGGTTCGACAGCGTGGCCTGGTCCATGCCGGAGAGGCTGACCGTGAAGCCCACCGCCTCCAGGTAGCCCGCGATCGCCTGCGCGATCTCGGCGCTCATCGGGATGCGGCCGCTGGTCGCGTACTCCAGGGGGATCGCCTCGCCGGCGTACCCGGCCTCGGCGAGCAGCGCCTTGGCGGCGGCGGGGTCGTACGCCGGTCCCGTCGCGTCCGACACGTAGCCGGTGACGTTGGCGGCGACGATCTGGTCGTTGGCGACGGCGCGGCCGCTGAGCACCGTCTTGACGAGCGCGTCACGGTCGATCGCGTGCCACACGGCCTGACGGATGCGCTCGTCCGCCAGCGGGCCGGACGTGGAGTTGACGCCGAGGAACGTGGTGCCGTTGGCCGCGCGGGAGCGCACGTCGATGCCGCTGCCCTCGGCCGACGAGACCTGGTTCGGTGAGATCAGGGCGATGTCCAGGCTGCCGGAGATGACCCCGTTCAGTCGGGCCTCCTCGTCGGACACCGTCTGGAAGGTGAGGGTGTCGATCTGGGGAGCGCCGCCCCAGTAGGCGTCGTTGCGCTTGAGGACGTAGTCCACGCCGCGCTTCCAGCTCACGAAGGAGAACGGGCCGCTGCCGACGGGGGCGGCGGCGAAGCCTTCGGAGCCGAGCGCCGTGTAGACCTTCTCCGGGACGATCGACTGTGCGGTCGTGATGGACGGCCACGGCGAGAACGACGAGTTGAGGTCGAAGACCACCGTGTGGTCGTCGGGGGCGGAGACCGATTCGAGCATGCCCATGTAGCCGAGGTTGTCGGAGTCGGGCGTGTTCAGCACGGTCTCGTAGGTGAAGACCACGTCGGATGCCTTCAGCGGTTCGCCGTCCTGGAAGGTCACGTCGTCGCGAAGGGTGAACGTCCACTGGGTGAAGTCGGCGTTGGGGGTCCACGCGGTGGCCAGCGACGGCTGGATCGTGCCGTCGGCGTCGAGCACCGTGAGCTGGTCGAAGAGGTTGTAGTAGATGTTGTAGCCGGCCAGCGAGCCGTCGACGATCGGGTCGGGCGACTTCTCGGGCTCCGCGACGACGCCGATCGTCAGGTTGCGGGTCTCGGCCGTCGACGCCGAGCCGCCCGCGCAGGCGGACAGCACCAGCGCGGCGCCGGTGAGCGCGGCGGCCGCGGCGAGCGCGCGGCGGACACGGGATGAGCGGTGGGTCATGACGTTCCTCTGTTCGTTCGGGTGAGGGCAGGGGATGGTGCGGGTGGGGCATCCGCCCGCAGGCGCGGGTCGGGGATCGGGATGGCCGCGAGCAGCGTGCGCGTGTATTCGTGGCGGGGATCGTCGAAGATCTGGTCGCGCTCGCCGATCTCGACGATGCGTCCCTGTCGCATCACCGCGACGCGGTCGGAGAGGTGGCGGACGACGGAGAGGTCGTGCGCGATGAACAGATAGGACAGCGCGTGGGTGCGCTGCAGGTCCTGCAGGAGGTTGATGACCTGCGCCTGCACCGACACGTCGAGGGCGGAGACGGGCTCGTCGAGCACGAGCACCTCCGGCTCCAGCGCGAGGGCGCGCGCGATGCCGATGCGCTGACGCTGGCCGCCGGAGAACTGCGCGGGCGTGCGCCGCAGCGACTCGGCGCCGATCCCGACGCTCTCCAGCAGCTCGACGACGCGGTCCTTCGAGTAGCGCCCCACGATCGTGAGCGGCTCGGCGACGATGTCGTGCACGCTCAGTCGCGGATCCAGCGACGAGTACGGGTCCTGGAACACTAGCTGCACGCGGTTGCGCAGCCGCCGGCGCTGCAGCGGGGGCAGATCGTCGATGCGATGCCCCAGGATGCGGATGTCGCCGGATGCCGGGGTGTTGAGCCCGAACACGGTGCGCACGAGCGTCGACTTCCCGCAGCCGGACTCGCCGACCAACCCGAGGGTCTCCCCGCGGTGCAGTGTCAGCGAGACGCCGTCGACGGCGTCGACGACGTGGCGGCGGCGCCATCCGGTGCGCCGCGTGAATCGCACGTGCAGGTCGTCGATCTGCAGGACGGGTTCGGCGTCGCTCATCCGGCGACCTCCTCGGCGAGGGCGGAGACGGCGTCCGCGTGGTGGCAGGCGGAGGCGTGATCGGGCGCGACCAGGCGCAGGGCGGGCCGTTCGGCGGTGCACAGCGCCGACTTCGCGGGCAGCTCGCAGCGCGGCGCGAAGGGGCATCCGTGCGGGCGTGCCGCCGGCTGCGGGGGAGAGCCCGGGATCGCGTAGGCGCGCCCGGCCGCGCTCTCGGAGGTCAACAGGCTCGCGAGCAGGCCGGCCGTGTAGGGATGGCGGGGCGCGGCGAACAGGTCCCACACCGTCCCGCTCTCCACGATGCGGCCCGCGTACATGATCACGATCCGGTCGGCGGTCTGCGCCACCAGCCCCAGATCGTGGGTGATCAGGGCCATCGCCGCACCGGTGCGCTGTCGCGCCTCGGCCAGCAGCTGCATGATCTGCGCCTGGATGGTGACATCGAGCGCCGTCGTGGGCTCGTCGGCCACCAGGAGATCGGGGTCGTGGGCGATCGCGGCGGCAATGACGGCGCGCTGACGCATGCCCCCGGACCACTGGTGGGGATAGGCGCGGGCGCGCGCCGCGGCATCCGGCACGCCGACCGCGCTCAGCAGTGCGGCGGCGCGCCGATCGGCCTCGGCGCGGCTCACGCCGTCGCCGTGCCGTCGCACGGCGCGGGCGATCTGGGCGCCCACGCGCTTGACCGGGTTGAGCGCGGTCATCGGATCCTGGAACACCATCGCGAGGCGGCGTCCGCGCAGCTCGCGCAGACGGCGCTCGCCGGCGGCCAGCAGGTCCTCGCCGCGGTAGTCGACCCGTCCGGAGAGCACCTCGACGCCGGCGGGGAGGAGCCCCAGCACCGCCGCCATCGTCAGGCTCTTGCCCGAGCCCGACTCGCCGACCACGCACAGCACCTCGCCTTCGGCGATCTGGAAGGAGACGCCGTCGACGAGACGCACCTCGCGTCCGTCGGCGTCGCGCGTGCCGACGACCAGGTTTTCGACGCTCAGCAGCACATCCCGGGTCATGCGCGGGCCTTCTTCCGTCGGCGGAGGGTGGACAGGTCGCGCTCGGCGGTGAAGCGCTGGCTCACGAGGTTCGTGCCGATCACCACGAGGAAGATCGCGATGCCGGGGATCAGGGCGAGGTACGGCGCCTCGCGCACGTACTTCTGCCCCTCGCTGATGAGCAGTCCCCAGGAGGGCGTCGGGGCCTGCACGCCCAGCCCGAGGTAGTCGAACGACGACGTGAGCAGCAGTACGCCGCCGATGTCGGCCGAGGCGAGGATGAGCACCTGCACGCCGACGTGCGGCGCGATGTGGGTCGACACGATCCACTGGGCGGTGGCGCCCTGGATGCGCGGCGCGACCACGAAGTCGCGGCTCTTCAGCGACATCGCGGTGCTGCGTGCCACGCGCGCATAGCCGACCCAGTAGGTCGCCGCGAGTGTGATGACCATCAGCCAGACGCTGGGGCCCAGTGCCGCGGACAGGGCGATGAGCACGAGGATGATCGGCATCGCCAGCTGCACGTCCGCCCAGCCCATCAGCAGGTTGTCGAGTCGTCCGCCCGCATACCCCGCGATCATGCCGACGACCATGCCGATGAAGGCGTTGATGGCGACGACGAACAGCACGATGCCCAGCGACACCTGCCCGCCGAGCGCGAGCCGGCTCGCGAGGTCGCGGCCCAGCATGTCGGTGCCCAGCAGGTGCGCGCCGTCGGTGAAGGGACGGATGAAGGAGGCGGACAGATCCTGTGCGTAGGGGTCGCTGCCGGGCAGCAGGGGCACGATCAGGATGAAGGCGGCGACGACGGCGAGGATGCCGATGCCCACCCATTCGGCCGCCCGCAGGCGGGGCCACGTGAACCGTGCGGCGGTGCCGGCAGGCGGAGCGGGCGTGACCGTCTCGGCGGGCGACGCGGGCGGCGAAGCGATGGGCGCGGTCATGCGAGGTGCCTCACTCTCGGGTCGACCAGAGCGCTCAGGACGTCCACGAGCGCGTTGGAGAGGATGAACAGGGCGGCCACGACGATGAGGCCGGACTGCACGACCGGGAAGTCGCGGGCGTACACGGCGCTCAGCATGAGCTGGCCCAGCCCGGGCCAGGCGAAGACGTTCTCCACGATGACCAGACCGCCCAGGAACGAGCCGAGGCTGATGCCCGCGATGGTCATCACCGGCAGCACCGCGTTGGGGAGCATCTCCGACACCACCACGTGGAACCGGCTCTCGCCCCGGGCGTAGGCCGTGCGGGCGTAGTCGAGTCGGGACTGCTCGCCCAGCGCGTTGTCGAGCAGCCGCAGGTACACCACGAACTGCGCCGTGGCGATGGTGGCGGCCGGCATGATGATCGCGAGCGGATCGCGGTTGCCGAGCGAGGGCAGCATCCCGAGCGCGACGGAGAACACGAGCACGAGCAGCAGCCCGAAGAAGAAGTCCGGGATGGCCTGTCGGGCCGCACCGACGGTCAGCAGGGTGGTGCGCAGGGCCCGGCTGCGGGTCAGGTGGACGGCGACGGCCGCGACGGCGGCCAGGATCACGCCGGCCACCAGGCCCACCGCGCCGAGCTGGAGCGACGCCGGCACCCGTTCCAGGACCAGCTGCATCGACGGCACGCCGCTCTGACGGTACGAGTCGCCGAAGTCGCCGCGGGTCACGATGCCGACGAGGTAGTCGAGGTACTGCTTCCACAGCGGCTGGTCGAAGCCGAGGCTCGCGTTGAGCGCGTCGATCTGCTCGCGCGAGGCGTTCTCGCTGAGCAGGAGCGCCGCCGGGCTGCCGCTCAGCCGGCCCAGGGCGAACGCGATCGTCACGACGACGAAGATCGTCGACAGGGCCTGAATCAGTCGTCCTACGACCAGTCGTGCCATCGGCTTCTCCTCTCCGTCATCAATCTGGGATACAGAATCCGCCACTTCTGTTACGGCGATGTGTCCCGCGGTTTCGGCGCAGTGAACTCTTTCGCGCATCGCGATCGATCTCCGAGTGTGCTTTTGTGCCGTTTTTGCGCGGTTCTTCGTGTGTCGCAGTGACCGTGTGGGTGTTGTGAGCGGGAGTCGGGGTGATGTGACCGCGGTGGCCTCGTTCTACATTTGGGATACCAAAAGGAGATCCGATGACGACACTCACCCTGACCTCCGACGACGTGGAGGCGCTCGCGGATGCCGACGGCATGCGCGAGGCGATGGCCGCGGCCCACCGGGCGCTGCGCACCGGACGCGCCGTGCAGCCGCGGCCGCACGCGCTCCCCGCTGCCGCCGACCGGACGGCGGACGCCCCGACCGTCGTGCCGATGAGCGCGATCTCCGAAGAGCTCGGGATGTTCGCCGTCAAGGTGCTCGCCGACGCCCCGCGCAACCGGTCGGTGGGACTGCCCGCCCAGCGCTCGACCGTCGCGGTCTTCGACGCGGCGACGGCCGAGTGCGTCGCCATGATCGACGGACGGGCGCTCACCCGCATCCGCACCGCCGCCGTCACGGCACTCGCGACCGACGTCCTCGCGGATCCCGCGGCGCACGTTGCCGCCCTCATCGGGGCCGGTCCGCTCGCCGCCGAGCACGCCCGCGCGCTCATGCGCGTGCGCCCCTTCGCGGAGCTGCGCGTGTGGTCGCGCAGCGCTCCGCGCGCCGCCGAATGCGTCGCGGCGCTGCGCGCCGACGGCATCCCCGCCGTGACGACGGACAGTCGCGAGGGCGCCCTGGAGGACGCCGACGTGGTCTGCACGCTCACGCCCGCGGAGCAGCCGTTCCTGGCGCGTCGGATGCTGCGCGCCGACGTGCACCTCAACGCGGTCGGCTCGCCGCCGCGGCCGATGTTCAGCGAGGTGCAGGCGGACGTCTTCGCCCACGCGCGCACCGTGGTGGTCGACGATCCGGCGGTCGCCCTCGCCGAATCGGGCAACGTGCGCGGCGCGTGCGACGCGGGTGCGCTCGATCCGGCGGGTCTGGTCCCGCTCGGCGACGTGCTCGACGTTCCGCCCCTCCGCGGCCGCGGCGGGCTCACGGTCTTCAACTCCGTGGGCCTCGGCATCCAGGACCTCTACGCGGCGCACCTGCTGTGCGGGCGCGCGAGCGTCGTCGGCGCTGGCACAATGGTCGCGATCCGCTCATGAGCGCGCGTGCCGCCCTGGTCCGCCCGTGACGGGATCGCCGTGAGCGGCACCGTGAGGGGAGACGGCATGTCCGAGGCGCAGGATGCAGCCGACGACTCCCTGGCGGCGACGGCGTACCGCCGCATCCGCACCGCCATCATCCTGGGGCGCTACGCCGACGGCGCCGCGATCACCGAGGGGCGCCTGGCCGACGAGTTGCAGATGTCGCGCATCCCGGTGCGGGCCGCGATCCTGCAGCTCGGCGTCGACGGGTTCCTCGCGACGGCGCCGCGCCGCAGCGCCCGGATCGTCGGGTGGGACCGGCGCTCGATCGACGAGCTGTTCGACGTGCGGCTGAGCCTCGAGACGCTCGCCGCGCGCCTCGCGGCCCAGAACGCCGGCCGGGGCGCTCCCGTGGAGGTGTTGGACCGGGCTCTCGCGTCGGCCCATGACGCGGTCACGAGCGGCGAGCGGCTCGCGATCGCCGAGGCCCACGCCGCCTTCCACGCCCGCATCGTCGAGATGGCCGACAGCACCCTGCTCACCTCCCTCACCCGCGTCGTCAGCGGACGACTCGTGTGGCTCTTCTACCTGACCGGCGTCGGCCGCGACGCCCGGGAGCAGTCCCACGAGCACGACGAGCTGCTGGCGGCCATCGCGGACGGCAACGCCCGCCTCGCCGAGAGCCTCGCCTTCAGCCACATCGAGAAGGGCCGCGCCCCGTCGATGCGGCTCATCCTGAACGAGCCCCGCGACTGAGACCCTCCCCGAGACTGAGACCCCTGCGGCGGGCTCCCGGGGCGGGTGGTTCCTCTGCGAGGATGGGGGCATGGCCTCTCCGCTTCCCTCGATCGCGATCCTCGGTGCCGGCTCGATGGGAGGTGCCATCCTGCAGGGGCTCGTCCGCTCGGGCGCGGCGCCCCGCGTGACCGTGACCAACCGCACGGCGGCCAGCGCCGCGCCGCTGGCCGCGCTGGACGGCGTGACGAGCCTCTCCCTCGAGGAGGATGCCGCCGCCAACACCACGGCCGCCGCCGCGGCGGACATCGTGCTCATCGGCGTCAAGCCCGTGATGGTCCCGGACCTCCTGCGCGAGATCGCTCCGGTCCTGCGACCGGGCACGATCGTCGTGAGCCTCGCCGCGGGTGTGACGCTCGCGACCTTCGCCTCCATCGTGGGCGAGGACGTCGCCGTCATCCGGTCGATGCCGAACACCCCCGCGGTGGTCGGCAAGGCCGTCACGGGACTGTCGGCCGGTGCCGCGGCATCCGCCGACGACCTCGCCCTCGTGCGCCGACTGTTCGAGACGTGCGGCGTGGTGATCGAGGTCCCGGAGTCGCAGATCGACGCGCTGTCGACGATCTCGGGGTCGGGTCCCGCCTACGTGTTCCTGCTGATCGAGGAGCTCGCCGAGGCGGCCCGCGGAAAGGGCTTCTCCGACGCGGACGCCCGCCTCATGGCCGAGCAGACCTTCATCGGCGCTGCGGCGCTCCTGGATGCCACGGGCGAGGACCCCGCAGAGCTGCGCCGCCGGGTGACCAGCCCGAAGGGCACGACCGAGCGCGCCATCGCGGTGCTGCAGGGCGCGCGCCTGGACGGCGTCTTCGCGGAGGCGACCGACGCCGCTCTCGCCCGCGCGAAGGAGATGGCCGCCGGCGCCTGACCCCTCGCCGCCCCCTCCCCGCGCCCGCGCCCCTCGCCCGCGAGAAACCACCTTCGGCGCGAGAAACCACCACCGCAGGTGTGTGTCGTCGCCGTTGTGGTTTCTCACCGCGGTCGGTGAGGGAGAGCGCGGGGCGTCTGGCGCAGGCTCGCCAGTCCGGCGCGGTCGCGCGGGCGGACGAGCCGCACCCCAGCGCGCTGCAGGGCGGTCGCCAGCGGCTCGACCCGCACCGCATCCGCCATCTCCCAGCGCGCGACGGGATGCCCCGCGCGGCGCAGCCGGTCTTCGCGGCGCTTCTCGTCGCGGAAACGCCGCGCGGCGTCCGCGGGCGCGTCGCCGTCGCCGATGCCGTACTTGCCCCAGCCGTCGCTCTCGCCCACCGTGCGGCTCGACGGGAACAGGAAGTCCGTGCGGTCGGTGACCCCCTCGTAGCGGAACTCGGCCTGCAGCACCGGGTCTTCGAAGCCGCACCAGCGGATGACGGCGCGGCTCACGCTCTCGCCGGGCGACTCGGCCCGCGCGTCCGCGTGCGCCCAGGCCCACGCCAGCCGCGCGACGCCCCGGCGGGAGGACTGCGACGCGGCCCGCTCCCGGAGGTCGTCGACGACGAGCGCGCCGCCCTGTCGGGGCGAGATCGCGGCATCCACGACGGCGAGCGCCTGCGCGGGTGGGAGCACGCGGGCGAGGTCGATGACGGCATCCGTCGGCGACGTGCACAGGATGCCGTCGACCGGCACGACCTCCCGCGCGTCGGTGCTGGTGTGCACGCACACGTCGCCGAACCGGCGGGACGCCGTGCGGTCCGGATCGAACACGTGGATGTCGCGCGTCTCGCCGAACAGCGGCAGGCCGAGCAGCACCGCGGCCGACTCCAGGCACAGCACGGCATCCGGGTGGACGAGCGCAAAGGCGTGCACCCGCAGCGCGTACCGCTGCCACGGCGCCAGCCGCGCCGCCGCGGCGGCATCCACGTACACGCCGCGGCGCACCCGCGCGAAGCCGGGACCGGCCAGCGCCAGCCGCAGCACGCGGGCCTCGGCGGAGGTGACGAGCGGAAGCGGTGACCGGGTGATGGCGCGGTCGGTCAGCAGGTGCGGCATCCGCAGATCATGCCCCGCCACCCGCGGCGCCGCGCGCTCGTCCCCACCC
>NZ_JBXAFF010000068.1:0-10102 GCF_058792815.1 Microbacterium sp. MPR-TSA4 | reverse complement strand
CGCTCAACGACCGGGGGTGGGGGTGGGGCGGAGCCGCGGTCGTTGAGCGAGGAGCGCAGCGACGAGTCGAAACGCGGTGATCAGATCCCGGACCCGGGTCGCGGGGGCCAGCCGGGCGCGCCGAGATCGCGCGAGATCGCCTGCGCCGCGTCGCGCAGCTCCTTGAGCACCGCAGCATCCAGCGCGGACGCGGGCGCGGGGAACACGACCCCGAGTGCGGCGACCACGACACCGTCCTCCCCGGCGACCGGGACCGCGATCGACGCATCCCCGATCACCGCCTCCTCGTCCTCGGTGGCGAGGGCCCGGTCGCGCACGACGGCGAGCTGGTCGCGCAGCGCGTCGCCGTCGGTGACGGTGTCGCCGGTGAGGTCCGCCAGATCGCGGGTGAGAACGTCCGCGCGGAACGCGTCGTCGTAGGCGAGCAGGACCTTCCCGAGCGCGGACGCATGGGCGGGAAGGGTGATGCCGGTCTCGGGCATCTGCTCGGTGCCGTCGGGACGCCGGTCGTGATGGATGACGAGGACGTCGGTGTTGTGCGCGACCCCGAGGCGCGAGGCGAGTCCGGTGCGGTGCGACAGATCGTGCATGCGCCGCAATGACCGGCCGCGCACGTCGAGGGTGTCGAGGTACACGCTCGACAGGGTGAGCAGCGCCGGGCCGAGCGCGTAGCGGCTGCCACGCGTCTCCTGCGCGACCAGGCCGTGCTCCTGCAGCGACTTCACGAGGCCGTGCACCGTCGACGGCGGCAGCTCGAGCGCGGCGGCGAGCTCGCTGATGCCGAGACGCCGCGCGCCCTGCAGCAGAGAGAGGATGCGCGCGGCGCGGTCGATGGACTGGATCATCCCGAGGCCTTTCGCGCGCGGACGGTGGACGTCACACTACCTCTTGACAGGGGTGCAGATGGGGAAGATATTCGACATAGACGAATCGCAGTCGATCATGTCGAAAACCTCACGGCGCAGCCGCGGCCCCGTGACGCACCGCGAAGAAGCCAGTGAAGAACCCGAGCCAAGAACTCGAGCGAAGAACTCAGCGAAGAGGAGAACCGCGCATGAAGAAGCTCATCAACTCGGCCGAAGCGGTGCTGGCCGACGCCCTGCGCGGCGTCGCGGCCGCGCATCCCGAGCTCACGGTCGATCATGACAACCGCGTCGTGATCAGCAACGCTCCGCGAGAGGGACGTGTCGCCCTCATCTCGGGGGGCGGCTCGGGTCACGAACCGCTGCACAGCGGGTTCGTCGGTGCGGGCATGCTGGATGCCGCCTGTGCCGGCGAAGTGTTCACCTCGCCGACGCCCGACCAGATGCTCGCCGCCGCGCAGGCCGTCGACTCCGGCGCCGGCGTGCTGTTCATCGTCAAGAACTACACGGGCGACGTGCTCAACTTCGAGATGGCGGCCGAGCTGGCCGCCGACGAGGGCATCGCCTCGGAATCCGTCATCGTCGCCGACGACGTCGCCGTCAAGGACTCGACCTGGACGGCCGGGCGTCGCGGCGTCGGCACGACGCTGCTCGTCGAGAAGATCGCCGGAGCCGCGGCCGCGGAGGGCAAGAGCCTTGCGGAGGTGAAGGCGGTCGCCGAGCACGTCGCGTCGCAGGGGCGGTCGATGGGGGTGGCGCTCACCAGCTGCACGGTCCCGGCCGTCGGGCATCCCAGCTTCGATCTGCCCGACGACGAGATGGAGATGGGTGTCGGCATCCACGGCGAACCCGGGCGCACCCGCGTGCCCCTCGCGCCGGCGCGCGATATCGCGGGCGAGCTCGTCGAGGCGATCGCCGGCGATCTGGACTTCACCGGGGCTCCCGTGATCGCTCTGCTGACCGGGCTGGGCGGCACTCCTCTCATCGAGCTGTACGTGATCTACGCCGACATCGCCGACGCGCTGGCCGCCAAGGGCATCACCGTCGCGCGGAGCCTCGTCGGCGATTACGTCACGAGCCTCGACATGGCGGGATGCTCGCTGACCCTCCTGCGCGCCGACGACGAGGTGCTGCGCCTCTGGGATGCTCCCGTCGAGACGAGCGCGCTGCGGTGGGGGCGCTGAGATGACGGATGCGGCGACGACCGACGCGGTGACGCTCGAGATCCTCGACCGGTGGGTGCGTCTCGGCGCCGCCCGGCTGGACGCCGAGGCCGACCGGCTCACCGCGCTCGACTCGGCGATCGGTGACGCGGACCACGGCACGAACATGCATCGTGGCTTCACGGCGATCGTCGCGAAGCTGGATGCGACGCCGCCGCAGACGGTGCCGGAGTTCTTCAAGGCCGTGGGTATGACCCTCGTCAGCAAGGTCGGCGGAGCGAGCGGGTCGCTGTACGGAACGCTGTTCCTCGACATGGGGAAGAGTGCGCCCGACGGCACGTCGCTGTCGGCAGTCGAATGGGCTCACGCCCTGTCCGCAGGTGTCGCCGCCGTCGTGGCGCGCGGGCACGCGCAGCCCGGCGACAAGACGATGATCGATGCGTTCGGCCCCGCCCTGGAGGCGCTCGACAGCGCACTCGCCGGCGGTGCGACGCTGGCCGCGGCGGCGGGAGCAGCAGCGGACGCCGCCGAGCGCGGCAGCGCCGACACCGAGCCGCTCGTCGCACGCAAGGGGCGCGCCTCGTATCTCGGGGAGCGCAGCGTCGGTCACATCGACCCCGGCTCGGCCTCGACCGCTCTGCTGCTGAGGGCGTTCGCCGACGCGCTCGCCGGGGAGGCGGCGTGATCGGGTTCGTCATCGTCTCGCACAGCGAGCCCCTCGCGCACGCTGCCGTCGACCTCGCGATGCAGATGGTCCACGGTGCGGCCCCGCCGGTGCGGGTCGCCTCGGGCGCCGACGGCGGATTCGGCACGGACGCTGCGGCCATCGCCGACGCCGTCGATGCGTTGGCCGACTCCGACGGCGTGGTGATCATCACCGACCTCGGCTCCGCGGTGATCAGTTCCGAGCTGGCTCTCGACCTGCGCACGAGCACGGTGCCGGTGCGCATCAGCGACGGTCCCTTCGTGGAGGGCATCACCGCAGGGATGGTGCGTGCGGCCACCGGCGGCAGCCTCGACGACGTGGCACACGAGGCCGCCGCCGCGCTCGCGGCCAAGCAGCCGCAGGGATCGCCGGCATCCCCCGGCGCGTCCATCCCCGCAGCGCCCGGAGCGCCTGCCCCCGGCGCGTCCAACCCCGGCGCCCTCACCCCGGTCGCCCCCGACGGCGCGTCGACGCCGGATGCCTCCGTCGACGCGCTGCTGCGGAACCCGATGGGGCTGCACTCGCGGCCGGCGGCCATGGTCGTCAAAGCCGCCGGCGGGTTCGATGCGGACGTCGCGATCGCCGATGTCACGACGGGTGCCGGCCCCGCTTCCGCCGCCAGCCTGATCGGTCTGCTGACCCTGGGGGCGTCGGAGGGCGACACCGTGCGCATCACCGCGATCGGGGCGGAGGCCGCCGCGGCCGTCGATGCCATCCGCCGACTCGTCGACGACGGGTTTGGTGAGCTCGCAGCCGCGTCGGCCTGACGACTACCGTGCACGGAACGCCCAGTCGGGCAGATGGCCCGCGGTGACGAAGGAGCCGACGATCTCCGCGAGCCCGTGCCGCGGCTCAGCGTGCAGCGCCTGCCGGATGTACGCCTCCGCGTGCGTCGAGCGGCCGCGGGCCCACGCGATCCAGCCGCACACCGCGAGAGCCCCCGCACGCCGCTTCTTCGGCATGACCGCCGCCACCGCGCGCGCCAGGCGCAGCGCCGTGTCGAGGCGTACGGGATCCGGGCGGGGTCCGTCGCCCCACATCACCTCCGCGAGGTCGCTCGGGTACTCCTCGCCGTCCTCCCAGCGCCGTTGCGCCTCCATCGCCGCGTCGCCGCCGTCGACGTCGCTCGCCCACTGGACCAGCGCGACATCGCGCAGCGCGGGACGCGCGAAGCACCAGCCGAGCATCGCGGCATCCATCGGTGCGAGATCCTCGGCGTTCCACGACAGTGCGCGTTCGAACAGGGCCGGCAGGTCGTCGAGCGCGCACGCCGCCTGCAGTGCGGCGGGGTCGATACGGGAGGGAGCGGATCCGCTCACCCGAGGGATGCCGCAGAGGGTCTCGAGGGCCGCGTCGAGCGAGCGCAGCGCCTGCCCGACGGCGCGTCGCCGGGTGGCGCCGGGGAGGGGCAGCCGCGCTCCCGCGGCCTGATCCGCGGCGAGCGGACCGTCGACGGTCTCCGCGGGCAGGTCGTCGCGCGGCGCGATGGCGGCCAGCGGGTGACCGCCGGGCGGCAGGTCGTCGGCCCGCGCCGAACCCCAGCCGTTCGCCGCGACGATCAACGCATCGCCGACCGGGAGTCCGCAGTCGTCGGCGCGGTTCAGGAGCGCATCGACGACCGGACGGTGCGGCAGCGCACCCGCTGATCGCGCGCCGCCGCCGGCCGCTGCCCCGTCCCCGTCCGCGGCATCCGCGCTGATCTCGGCATCCGTGTAGACGACGATCATCACGGTCTCCACCTCGGCGATGCGGCAGGCCATGCCGATGATGCTGGCCGCCGCGCCGGCGGCCGCCTCCTCGGACGGGAGATCGACGCGCAGGACGCCGAGGCTCCGCCCCTGCGCCAGCGGAACGACCACGACGCTGTCGTGCGGTGTGCACCCCAGCATGTGCGGGAGGACGGACAGGAACTGTGCCGCGTCGGCGGCCCGGACGATCGTGGACATGCGGCGAGTCTGATCGGCGGGCGAGGTCGCCGGGCGGCGCGGACGTCACCCGTGGACAACCTCCGCGGACGTCGGTGCTGGGGAGGAGACGGCGACCACGCGCGTACGATGGAGGGCATGGACTCGTACTGGACCGCCGTCGCGTGGTCGCTCCTGCCGACCGTCGTCGTGCTGGGGCTGTTCGTGTTCGTCCTGCGCTCGATCCTGCGGATGGATCGCACCGAGCGTCGCGTCTACACCGAGGTCGAGAACGAAGAGCGCGCCAAGCGCGGATTGCCGCCCGTCGGCGCCGGCGAGGAGGCGCGCGTCGCGGCATCCCCGGCGGCCGCGACCGCCGACGCGCCGCCGACGACCTGAGTCGGAGATAGTCGCTACGCTGGGCGGAGTCCGACAGCGGGGAGAGCGACGTGGATCAGACCGGATGGACCCTCGCCTGGGTGATCCTGGTCTTCGTGACCGATGTGACGGTCCGCATCCTCGCGGTGATCATCGTCCCGCGCAACCGTCGCCCGACCGCGGCGATGGCGTGGCTGCTCGCCATCTACTTCATCCCGCTGATCGGCGTCTTCCTCTTCTTGATGATCGGCAATCCGCGCCTGCCGCGCAAGCGCCGCAAGAAGCAGCAGCAGATCAACGACTACATCCGCACCACCAGCCACGGGCTCGACCTCGGCACGCTGCGCCCCGACCCGCCGCTCTGGTTCGCTCAGCTCGTACGGCTCAACCGCAACCTCGGGGCGATGCCGCTCTCGGGCGAGAACGACGCGACGCTCATCTCCGGATACGAGGAGAGCATCGAGGAGATGGCCGCCGCCATCCGTGAGGCGACGAGCTACGTGCACGTCGAGTTCTACATCCTGCAGTGCGACGCCACCACCGAGGTCTTCTTCGACGCCCTCGAGGACGCCATCGAGCGGGGCGTGGTCGTGCGGGTGCTGCTGGACCACTGGGCCAACCGGGGCAAGCCCTTCTACGCCGAGACCTGTCGCCGGCTCGACGCCATGGGCGCGACGTGGCACCTGATGCTGCCGGTCCAGCCGCTGCGCGGCAAGTACCAGCGGCCCGATCTGCGCAACCACCGCAAGCTCCTCGTCGTCGACGGGCACACCGCCTTCATGGGCTCGCAGAACGTCACCGACTCCACCTACAACCTCCGCAAGAACATCAAGCGCGGCCTGCACTGGGTCGACATGATGGCGCGACTGGACGGGCCGGTCGTGGCATCCGTCAACGCCGTCTTCCTGAGCGATTGGTACAGCGAGACGGATGAGATCGTCGAAGGGATCGAGCTCTTCGACGTGCGCACCGGCGGCGGAGACCTCGACTGCCAGGTCATCCCGTCCGGCCCGGGATTCGAGTTCCAGAACAACCTCAAGCTGTTCATGACGCTGCTCTTCGCCGCGCGCGAGAAGATCATCATCGTCTCGCCCTACTTCGTGCCCGACGAAGGACTGCTGCTCGCGATCCAGACGGCGTGCCAGCGGGGCGTCCACGTCGAGCTGTTCGTCTCGGAAGAGGGCGACCAGGCGATGGTCTACCACGCGCAGCGCAGCTACTACGAGGCCCTGCTGCGCGGGGGAGTGAAGATCTGGATGTACGAGAAGCCGTTCATCCTCCACTCCAAGTCGATGTCGATCGACGACGAGGTCGCCGTCATCGGGTCGAGCAACATGGACATGCGCAGCTTCGGCCTCAACCTGGAGATCTCGCTGCTCGTGCGCGGCGAGGACTTCGTCGGCCAGCTGCGCGCCGTCGAGGACGAGTACCGCGCGCTCAGCCGCGAACTGACGCTCGACGAGTGGATGAAGCAGCCGCTGCGCTCGACGGTGCTCGACAACCTCGCGCGCCTCACCTCCGCCCTGCAGTGAGGCGCGCGGCAGTCGTTATCCGGTCGTGACCGCCCTCACGGGACGGGTTCAGAACGCTCCGCCAGGATGGTGCCATGACGTCCCGACGCGCGCTCGCCCTGTCCGCCATCGTGATCTCGGGGGCGCTCGCGCTCGCCGGCTGCGCATCCGGCTCCACCTCGCCGGCGGCGACGCCCGCGGCGAGCGGCGACGCGAGCGCGCTGGAGGTCTGGGCCGGCTGGCTCGACGGGGGCCGCGCCGTGGCCGTCGTCACCCAGGGCTCGTCCAGCTGTGTGCCGACCGCCTCCGCGGTCGACCTCCAGGCCGACGGCTCCGTCGCCGTCACCCTCGACAACCCCGCCGGCGATGTCGTCTGCACCGCCGACTACGCGCCCCGCGCGAGCCTCGTCTCCCTGCCGGCCGGTGTGGACGCCACGCAGAAGATCGCCCTCACGGTGTCCCTCGACGGGGGAGCGCCCGGCGAGACCGTGCTGTCCCCGTACGCCGGACCCGAGGTGGCCGACTATGCGCCCTCGGCGGGGTGGGTCGGCGACGGGATGCTGGCCATCCTCACGTGGGGCTCGTCCTCGTGCGCGCCGACCGTGAAGGATGCCGTCGCCGGCCAGACCGACATCGCGGTGACCTTCGCCGACCTGCCGGACGGTCAGCCCTGCACGATGGACATGGCGCCGCGCGTCGCCCTCGCGCACGTCGACGGCGCGACCGCGGCATCCGGCATGACCGCGACGCTCTCCGGCGGCGACGCGCAGTTCGCGACCCCCGTCACCATCCCCATCGCCGGCTGAGCCGAGCCCGCGGGTCGTTTCGGTCCGCTCGGTGGCGGCGGGGCCGTCGTCGGACGGACCCGCCTCGCTCGTGCGGGCGGCGGGCCGAGCGGATGCCGCGGCGGTGCGCCGACGGCGAACACGGGCATACCGGCATTCGCTGATCGTTACCCTCGACGTAAGCGCACCAGAAGACGTGCGCCGGAGGAGTGTCGACGAATGTTCGAGAGATTCACGGACCGTGCCCGTCGTGTGGTCGTTCTCGCCCAAGAAGAGGCGAAGATGCTCAACCACAACTACATCGGCACCGAGCACATCCTGCTCGGTCTCATCCACGAGGGCGAGGGCGTCGCCGCCAAGGCGCTCGAGAGCCTGGGGATCTCGCTGGACGCCGTCCGCGAGCAGGTCCAGGACATCATCGGCCAGGGTCAGCAGCAGCCGACCGGCCACATCCCCTTCACGCCGCGCGCGAAGAAGGTGCTGGAGCTGAGCCTGCGCGAGGCGCTGCAGCTCGGCCACAACTACATCGGCACCGAGCACATCCTGCTCGGCCTCATCCGCGAGGGTGAGGGCGTCGCCGCCCAGGTGCTCGTCAAGCTCGGCGCCGACCTCAACAAGGTGCGCCAGCAGGTCATCCAGCTGCTCAGCGGCTACCAGGGCAAGGAGCCCGCGGGCGTCGCCGCCGGTGCCGGCGAGCAGAACCAGCAGGCCGCCCAGGGCGGCTCGGCGGTGCTCGACCAGTTCGGCCGCAACCTCACGCAGGCCGCGCGCGACAACAAGCTCGACCCCGTGATCGGACGCGAGAAGGAGATCGAGCGGGTCATGCAGATCCTCTCGCGCCGCTCGAAGAACAACCCCGTCCTCATCGGTGAGCCCGGCGTCGGCAAGACCGCCGTCGTGGAGGGCCTCGCGCAGGCGATCGTGAAGAACGACGTGCCCGAGACCCTGAAGGACAAGCAGGTCTACTCGCTCGACCTCGGCTCGCTCATCGCCGGTTCCCGCTACCGCGGCGACTTCGAGGAGCGCCTGAAGAAGGTCACCAAGGAGATCCGCACCCGCGGCGACATCATCGTCTTCATCGACGAGATCCACACCCTCGTGGGTGCGGGTGCCGCCGAGGGAGCGATCGACGCCGCCTCGATCCTCAAGCCGCTGCTCGCCCGCGGCGAGCTGCAGACGATTGGTGCGACGACCCTCGACGAGTACCGCAAGCACTTCGAGAAGGATGCCGCGCTCGAGCGCCGGTTCCAGCCGATCCAGGTGGCCGAGCCGAGCCTGCCCCACGCGATCAACATCCTGAAGGGGCTGCGCGACCGCTACGAGGCGCACCACAAGGTGCAGATCACCGACGGCGCGATCGTCGCGGCTGCGAACCTCGCCGACCGTTATATCAGCGACCGCTTCCTGCCCGACAAGGCCATCGACCTGATCGACGAGGCCGGCGCCCGCCTGCGCCTGTCGATCCTGTCGAGCCCGCCGGAGCTGCGCGAGTTCGACGAGAAGATCGCCAAGGTCCGCGAGGACAAGGAGACCGCCAGCGAGGAGCAGGACTTCGAGAAGGCCGCGGCCCTCCGCGACGAGGAGAAGTCCCTGCTCGCCGAGCGTCTGCGCCTCGAGAAGCAGTGGCGCAGCGGCGACGTCGCCAGCCACGCGGTGGTCGACGAGGGTCTGATCGCCGAGGTGCTGGCGCAGGCCACCGGCATCCCCGTCTTCAAGCTCACCGAGGAGGAGACCAGCCGTCTCGTCTTCATGGAGAAGGCTCTGCACCAGCGGGTCATCGGCCAGGAGGAGGCGATCGCCGCGCTCAGCCGCACGATCCGCCGCCAGCGTGCCGGGCTCAAGGACCCGAAGCGTCCCAGCGGCTCGTTCATCTTCGCCGGCCCCACGGGCGTCGGGAAGACCGAGCTCGCCAAGGCGCTCGCGGAGTTCCTGTTCGACGACGAGGGCGCGCTGATCTCGCTCGACATGAGCGAGTTCGGTGAGAAGCACACCGTCTCGCGGCTGTTCGGTGCCCCTCCCGGGTTCGTCGGCTTCGAAGAGGGCGGCCAGCTCACCGAGAAGGTGCGCCGCAAGCCGTTCTCGGTCGTGCTCTTCGACGAGATCGAGAAGGCGCACCCCGACATCTTCAACTCGCTGCTGCAGATCCTCGAAGAGGGTCGCCTGACCGACGGTCAGGGCCGCGTCGTCGACTTCAAGAACACGGTCATCATCATGACCACCAACCTCGGTTCGTCGGCGATCGCCGGCGGCCCGGTCGGGTTCCAGGTCGAGGGCAACGCGCAGACGACGTACGAGCGGATGAAGGGCAAGGTCGACGAGGAGCTGAAGCGCCACTTCAAGCCCGAGTTCCTCAACCGCGTCGACGACGTCATCGTCTTCCCGCAGCTCAACAAGGACGAGCTCCGTCAGATCGTGGGCCTGTTCACGAAGCGGCTGAGCGAGCGTCTGCTCGACCGCGACATGACGGTCGAGCTGTCGGACGCCGCGAAGGACCGCCTCATCGAGATCGGGTTCGACCCGACGCTCGGTGCCCGGCCGCTGCGCCGCGCCATGCAGCGCGAGGTCGAGGACCAGCTGTCCGAGCGGATCCTGCACGGTGAGCTCAACCCCGGCGACCACGTCAAGGTGGATGCCGAGAACGGCAAGTTCCTGTTCGAGCACGGCCCGCGCGGCGAGAAGGTCGCGGTCGGCGTCGGCGCGGCGGGAGCCATCGAGGCCACCCCGGACATCGTCGCCGGAGGCTGACCCGGATCGAACGTCACCCGGAGGGGCGGATGCTGCGGCATCCGCCC